>CAMCWW010000007.1:0-69406 GCA_945882935.1 Opitutus sp. GAS368 | reverse complement strand
TGAACCGTCATCGGCGGACCGGTGTGAAGTTGCAGGGCGATGACGCCGGCAGCGGCCCCAAGAGTGGAATCAGTATCGATCACATCGGCGGTAAGTTTGCCGTTGAGGTAGTGGCGGAGGTGGTTGCCCTCGGCGATGACGACAAAATCGTTCCATTCGCCGAGTTTGTAGGCAGCGAGAATCTCGGCGGGCGGCGTGGCCCCGGGGAGTTTCTCGACGGCGGTCTGCTTCTTTTTGGCGCCGGCTTTTTTGGCGTCATCGACCATGATCGTGGCGCCGATGCGGACTTTTTCGCCGGGTCCCATCAAGATGCCGCGGCCTCTCTCCTCGTAGAGCATGCCGGCATATTTACCGGTAGAATCGATGTCGGCTTGGTAGCCACCGACGACGAAGGTCGCGGGATCCATGAGCTTACTGCGGTATTGGACGCCGGAGTTGGCCTGATTCTTCTCGTTTTGGGCGGTGAGGCGGAAGGATAGCCTGAGCTCAAAATTCGCGGGCTGGGCGCCGTTGTAGACGAGGAAGGTGTTGGCCTTGACGGTTTTCTCGGCGGTCGTCTGGCCGGTGAGCGCGCCGTCGCGGACGGACCAGACGTCTTTATTGCCGTCCCAGCCGGCGAGGGTTTTGCCGTCGAAAATTGATTTGAAGCCGGCATCGGCGGCGACGGCAAAGGGAGCGAGCGCGAGCAGCGCAAGCGAGACGAGGCGGGAGCGTAGTTTTTTCATAGGGTACGGGAGGGTAGGACGGTGGATGAAACGAGAGGTTGCGCGAGGCGCGGATCGCAAAGTTCGAGGAGCGTGACGGCACGGGCCGCGGGGGCCGGCGGCGGGTTGGCCTTGAGATAAGCATCGACGTCCTTGGTCACGATGATCTCGCCGTGCATGAGCGCCCAATGGCCGGGGAACGTGCAGACGAATTCGTAAACACCCTCCGTGCGGGGCGCGGTGATCTTCATCGTCTCCGCTTGGCCGGCTTCGAGCATTTTGGACGCAGCGATGATTTCCTTGTCTTCGCCCACCCACGCTCGGCCTTGCCAGTCCACATGGCCGGCGGGCAACTCCATCGCGGACAAGCCCACCTTCTGACGCGCCCCGGGTTGGACGACGACGAGGTTGTGCGGCATCACATCGGGATTCTCGAAAATGATCTCGAAGGATTTTCCCACCTGCACGACGAGGCGCGTCGTGTCGTAACGCATCTCTTCGGCGACGGTGCGAACCACAAAGCTCGCCACGCGCAAACCGGCCAAGGTGGCGCGGAGCGGTGCGGCTTCGGCGGCGGGCAGGTTATCCACGAGCAGGCCGGCGACTTGAACGGTCTCGATGTAATCGCGGCCGGTGCGTTCGCTGGCGTGGGCTTTGCCGGCCCAGGCCACGAGATCGCGCGCGGCGGCGGCGGCGGACTCGGCGGGCCAATTGGCGCGCGGGATGCCCCGCAAACCTTGCGCGGCGGTCGGGACTTGGTAGCCCCGCGCGATCATACCGCCGATGGCGTTGAACACGGCGGCCGGTTCTCGGCGCGTGCTGACGGCGGAGCGGATGGCGTCGCGTTGCATGGCTTGCACGATGCCATCGGGACCGGGGAGATCGGTGATGGTGGCGGCGAGAATCGGCAGCACGAGGTCGTAGGCGGTGGCGCGTAACTTGGCCTCGGGAATGAGATGCACTCCGCCGAGGAAACTGGCTTGGGAGAGCGGGGATTTCCGCGCCTCGGTCCAGAGCGCGTCGAGCGAGCCGTCCGCGAGCGCAAGCGCGGCCCAACCGTAGGAGCGGCCCGGGGCGTTGTCGGCCAGGGCGAGCTTCAGCATCGCGGCGCGGTGGGGTTTGAGATCGGCCGCGGGCTGCATCAGCAGGAGCCGACCGACGTTCTTCCAGTCCACTTCGCCGGGCGAATCGATCGTGGTGAGGAGCAGTTCGACCGGGGTAACCTTGCGGGCTTTGGCCAGGCCAGCGAGGGCTTCGGCGCGGACGGCATCGGTGACGCCGGAGCGGCCGAGGATGTTTTCCTGCACGTCAACGGTCCGCGGGAGTTTGAGCAGGTCGGAAACTTTGAGGGTGCGCAGCAGGTAGCGCACGCTGGCGGGATCGGCCGAGGCGAAGCCGGAGCCGTCACCAATACTCTTCGCCCAAAACGGACGGAGCTGGCGGAGCGTCTCGCCGATGACGTAGTCGAGATAGTAGTCGACGGGGAGCTTGGTCGCGGCGAGGGCGACCTCGGTCGCGGCGGCTTCGGAGAAGAAGCTGGCGGCGCGCACGGCGTGGAGGCGCACGCGCTGGCTTTCATCGGAGGCTTTTTCGCGCAAAATCCCCAGCGCGCCGGGGACGCGGTCGCGCCAATAACAGAGGACACGCACCGCCGCGGCTCGGGCATCGGCGCTTGGAGATTTGAGGACGCGGTCGAGCAACGCGGCGTCGACGACATTGTGCCACTGGTGCAGCCAGAGCCCCTCGGTGAGGTGGTGTTGGTAATCGGCGTGCGCAGGATCAAGCGCGGCGGTCCAATTCTTCGCGGCGCCGATGACGGCGGCGGTGTCGTGTTTGCCGAGCTCGATTTTGGCGAGGTTGCGAATCTGGTCTTCGGGGCGCTTCAGCAACTCAAGCAACGCCGGGATGGGTTGGCCGTCGATCGCGGGCGGGGTGGCAAGTGGGCGGCCTTCGTAGGTGAGACGATAGATCCGGCCGTGGACGTGATCGCGGTTGAAATCGCGCAGATGGCTCTGCAGATGACCGATGAGGGGATTGTGCCAATCGATCACATAGATCGCGCCATCGGGGCCGACGTTGGTGTCAATCGGACGGAAATTTTTTTCGGTCGACGCCATGAGATCGGTCTGGCGCACGCCCTTGATCCCGGCGCCGTCGGCTTCGAGTGAAATACGAAAAATGCCCTGAAACCCGATGACGTTGGGGTTGAGATAATTGCCCCAATACTCCGTGGGGAAGTGCGTGCTCGTAATGATCGTGCTGCCCGCGGAGGGGCGCGACGGACGTTCCCAAATCTGTTTCAACCGCGGGTGTTTCTCGGGGTAATCGAGGCGACCGCTGAAGGCCGCGCCAAAGTAGGTAGCGTTGCCGGTGGCGTCGGTGATGATGTCGTTGCCCCAGCGGTCGAAGGCGCGGCCGTGCGGATTAGCGAAGCTGTAAGCGGCGTAGGTCTCAAATTTCCCGGTGCGCGGCTCAAAACGGAAAAGCGCGCCGTCGATGTTGCGCACGGGCCCGAGGGCGGTCTCAACCTGCGAGCGGTGGAAGACGCCGTCGCTGAGCAGAATCGCGCCGCCGGGCTCGTAGACGAGGGAGTTGGCGGTGTGGTGAGAGTCGGCGGAGTCGAGGCCCATGAGGACTTTTTCGCGGGTGTCGGCCTTGCCGTCGCCGTCGGTGTCGCAGACGAACCAGAGATTGGGGGCCTGCATGACGAGCAGGCCGTCCTTGTAAAATTGAAACCCCGTGGGACAATTCAGGTTGTCGAGGTAATGGGTGAGTTTGTCGGCTTTGCCGTCACGGTCGGTGTCTTCGAGGATGATGATGCTGTCGCCGAGTTGGGAGGTGGGGGTGCGGCTCGGGTAGTTGGGCCAGACGGCGACCCAGAGGCGGCCCTTGGTGTCCCAGGCCATCTGCACGGCTTTGGCGAGTGCGGGGAATTCTCGTTCGCTAGCGAAGAGATTCACCTTCACCCCGGGGGCGAGTTTCATCTGCGCCATGGATTGCTCCGGGGTGAGGAACTCGTAGGTGCCGTCGGGGTTGGTGCCGGGCTTGTTGGTGCCGAAAGGAGTGACCAACGGAAGCGAGAGCATCTCGGGCGGAGCGGTCTCGCCCTTGGCGGCAGCCCAGAGGATGCGGTCGCGGTTGGCGGTGATGGTATCGCGCTGTTTCATCTCCTCCTGCATGATCTGATGGTTGGTGATCTTGGGCTGATCCTTGACGGATTCGTAAGCGATCTTCGACCGGTCACCGTAAATGTTGTAGCCATCGACCGTGCGGTAGCGGGAATGCCACTCGGTGTTTTTCCGATTTACGGCCGCCAGGAGTTGCGAGAAATCACCGACCGGCGCGGCTTCGCCAAAAAGAGTTTTGAAAACCACGGGGGCAAAAGCGGCGTCGCCGGTCTGGTTGAGGTGCACGCCGTTGATCGTGAGAGGCCGACCCGCCTTGGCGGCCTCCTCAAAAAGTTTCTGCGAGGGGGCGAAGAGATCGACGAAGGTCACCCCGGCGCGGTCGCCCGCCACCTCGGCCATCGCGGCGGCATAGAGCGCGAGGTTGCGGTTGTTCGCCGCCGGGATTTCGAAATTTTTGTCGGGATGGGCTTCGTTGGCGATGGGCGAGAAAAGCACGATCTGCGGCGCGCCGCGGGTGCCGTAATTTTTGGCGCGGGTATCACGAAGGAACGCATCGAGGTCCGACTTGAATTTCGCGAGGCCGGCGGGACCGGCAAAGGATTCGTTGAAACCGAAGAACGCAAAGATCACATCGGCGCCGACGCGGGTGAGCCACTCGTCGGGGGAGCCAAAGTCTTTGGAACGGGCGCGGGCGGTCAGTTCGTCGCCGGTGACGGCGAGATTGCGCACGACGAGTTCGTGCTTCGGATACTTCGCGTGAATGAGCGTCTCGAGCGCGCCGAAATGCTGCATGCGATCGGCGAGCGCGTTGCCGACAAGGGCGATCTTGGTGCCGGGATTGAGGGTGAGCGGCGTGTTGAGCGCAGCGGGGATCGTGGGCACCACAGGTGCGACCGACGTCGTGGGCTTCGGCGCGGCCGGAGGTTTCGGCGGCGGAGGCGGCACGGTGCCGCCCACGGGAAGCACTTTACCGAGGGCATGGTCGGCGGGTTTGATGCCGGTGCGATAGCCGTTGAAACCATACATGCGCGGGGCGTAACCGTCGAACGTGGCGACATCGGCCTTGGCCGGAATTTCGAGCCCGGCGGCCCAGTAGGTGGCATTTACAACCAGCCGGCGGAGCGACTCGTCCTGCAAGTCGATGCCATCACCCATCGTGGTGACGAAAATTTTGTTTTCTTTGCCAGCGGGATTCCGATGGAGCCGCGTCCAAGCGACGGGCATCGCGGGTGAGTTGAGCGGCTGGGTGGCGGTCGTGCCGGCGAGTTTCTTCACCGTGTCGGCCGGCGCGTCGGTGGGTTTCATGCCTTTCAACACGAGGCCGCGCAGGAGAACTTTCGCGTCGTCCGGCAATGAGACTTCGTAGACGTCGGTGGGGCCAAAGATCTCCCCGACGCCGCGCAGGAGCGGGTCGTTGGCGTTGGCCGGCTCGACGGCGGTGCGGGTGGCCTCGATCTTGTGTTTGCCCCAGTGGGAAATCCACGTTTCGCCCAAGACTTGGTTCCCAAAGCCTCCCGGGTTGGTGGTCTTGTTGTTCCAGGAGTAATCCGACCACTTGCTGGCGGCGGGAAAGTTGAAGGCGTGCGTCGAGGTGCGCAGCGCAATCATCGGGACTCCGCGCCGATAAGCGGCGTCGAAGCGCGCTATCGCTTCATCGGTCCACAGACGAAAACGCAGCGACATGATGATGATGTCGGCGGTGTCGAGGGCCTCGGAGTCGCCGAGCGATTTGCCGTTGGCGGGATCAATGGTGCCGTCGGCCCCCAACGAGAAGAGAACGGTGGTCTTGAAGCCGTGGCGTTGGCTAAGAATTTTCGCCAACATCGGAAGGGCCTCCTCGCTGCGGTATTCCTCGTCGCCGGAAAGGAGGACCACGTGTTTGCCCGTGACCTTCGACCCGGCGGGCGGATTGAGCACGAGGGAATTCTGAGCGGCCGCGGTGAGCGTGGCGGCAAAAACGGAGACCAAGGCGAGGAGGCGGGCGGCGTGATACAACATGGGGAAAAAGGGAGGGCGGGTCTCGAGACCCGCCCGGGGTTTTTGGAGGAGAGAAACTCAAACTAGGGCGGGGCAAAGGCCCTGCCCTGCTCTAGCTAGATCATTTGGCCTGCTTTACTTTCTGCCACTTGCGGGTCTTGGCCGACTTGAGCACGGCGTCGGTCACATAGTCAGTGGCGAGTCCGTCTTTGAAATCGGGTTTGCAGCCTTTGCCGCTTTCGAGGCCGCGGACGAACTCGACCATCGCATGAACAAAACTGTGTTCGTAACCGAGCTGGAGGCCGGGCACCCACCAATTGCCGCAATAG
Organism: Opitutus sp. GAS368; assembly: GCA_945882935.1. GTDB lineage: Bacteria > Verrucomicrobiota > Verrucomicrobiia > Opitutales > Opitutaceae > Tous-C4FEB. The sequence continues at coordinate 63,268 of CAMCWW010000007.1, read as the reverse complement.
GGATGATCGCCGTCGGAGACGTGGATGCTCTTCCAGCCGCGCTCGGGGCCTTCGTCGGTATAGTCGAAGACTTGGAGGCGGTGGAGATCATGCAGGTCCCACTTGAGCGACATATTCGCGCCGTTGATCTCGAAGGTATAGAGCGCCTTGTGGCCGCGGGCGTAACGGGTGGACTCGAAGAGGCCGAGAGAGCCGTTGTTGAAGTGACAGTGAAACAGACAGGCGTCGTCGATGTTCACCTTTTCGACTTTGCCGGTGAGCGTGTGTTTGCGCTCTTTGACGAAGGTCTCGGTCATCGCGCTCACATCCTTGATGCCACCGTTGAGCCACATCGCCGTGTCGATGCAGTGGGCCAGCAGATCGCCGGTGACGCCGGAACCGGAGACTTTGGAATCTAGGCGCCAGAGGCCGGTGCCACCTTGAGGGAGGTCGGCGTTGATGGTCCAATCTTGCAGGAAATTGGCGCGGTAGTGATAGACGCGACCGAGCTTGCCGGCGTCGATAAATTGCTTGGCGAGCACGACGGCCGGGCAGCGGCGGTAGTTATACCAGACCATATTGGCCACGCCGGCCTTCGTGACGGCCTTGAGCATTTTTTCGGCCTCGGGTCCGTTGAGCGCGAGGGGCTTTTCACAGAGGATCATCTTGCCGGCCTTAGCGGCGGCGATGACTTGCTCGGCGTGGAGATTGTTGGGCGTCGCGATGTCGACGACGTCGATGTCGTCGCGGGCGATGAGCTTCTTCCAGTCGGTCTCGATGGACTTGTAGCCCCATTTGTCGGCGAACTCCTGCGTCTTCGCGGCGTCGCGGCCGCAGACGGCTTGCGGGACGAGTTCGTAGGACGAGGGGAAGAAGTGATTAACCTGGTGGAAGGCGTTGCTGTGAGCGCGGCCCATAAAGCTGTAGCCGATGAGACCGATGCGGAGTTGTTTTTTGGCCATGGGGGGAGGGGAAGGTGAAAGGGAAAGTGAAGGGGAAGGTGAAACGGAATGTCATCGCGAGGGGCGCGAAGCGCGCCGTGGCGATCCAGCTGGATTGCCGCGTCGCTGCGCTCCTCGCAATGACACGGAAAATCAGCCGACCCAGCCGTGGTTGGTGCGGACCTCGATCATGGCGGCGAGAATGTCGTTCCACGTCTGCTGTTTCATGAGGACTTCGTTGGAGAACATGCAGCCGTCCCAGCAGATGTGTTTCATCTTTTTCGTGACCTTACCCTTGCCGTCGCGGAGCCAGTAGCCGGAGTCGCGGGCGATGTTGAGTTTGCCCTTCGGATCGGTCGCGAGGCAGTGGCGGCCGGTCTTTTCGTGCGAGCCAGAGCCGTAGGTGCTACCGTCGTTTTGGGCGACGTGGAAATCGATCGTCCACGGGCGGAGCGCGGCGGTGAGCTTAGTCATCGCCTTGTGGAACTCGGCGGGCTCGTAGTGGTAGTTCTTCGGGACGATGCGGTGCGCTTCGGCGTTTGCGCCCAGCGTGTAGAGGTGGGTGTGCGACATGTCGGCCTGGAAGCCGACGACTTTGGGCATGGCCGTGAGCTCGAGGAGATTCACCATGTGTTTCCACGAGTGCATACCGCCCCAGCAAATCTCGCCCTCGGCGGCGAGGCGCTCGCCGTTGTCTTTGGCGATTTTGCCCGCCTCGCGGAAGGACTGGGCGATGAGCTTGGTCGTGCCCTTGGGATCTTTATCCCAAGCGGTGACGCCGGTGGCGCTATCGATCCGGACGACGCCGTAGGGGCGCACGCCAAGCTCGCGGAGTTTTTTGGCAATGCGGATGGCTTTGCGGACGTGGGTAACCCAATTGGCGCGCGCCGCGGTGTCACCGCCGGCCGCCGCATCGAACCACACCGGAGCAACCACCGAGCCGACGACCAAGCCCTTGGCTTTGATCTTTGCGGCGAGGGCCTTGATCCCATCGTCGGAGATATCGATATCGGTGTGCGGATTATAGAGAAAGAGATCGATGCCATCGAATTTCACGCCGCCGACATCGGCGTTCGCGGTGAGATCGAGCATGGTGTCGAGGCCGATGAACGGCTCGGCCCCGGGGGAGCCTTTGCCGACGAGACCGGGCCAGGCTGCGTTATGGAGTTTCGGGAAGTTATTGGCGGGCATTTTTTGGAGGGGAGTTGAGGGTTGAGCGATAAGTGGCGAGGGGACGGAGCGGAGAGGAAAATCTTTCTCTTTCTTCTTTCTCTTAATCTTTCTCCTCTGGGACTCCGACGCCCTAGGAGGACGGGGTCCTGACGAAAGAGAAAGATAACGAGGAAAGAGAAAGAGACGGAGACGTCAGAATTTGTTGTTTCGATACGCGCCCATTTTCGGGGCGGTGGGATTTACTTCAGGACCGAAATAGCGGAGGCAAACCATGGGCTCGGTTGAGCTGGTATTCTCAAAGGTAACCCCAGCTTTCGCGCCGTCTTCGGTGCAGAAATACTCGTCCTCGGTGAGCTCGTGGAAGCGGATGAGCTTCGGACTGACCAGCGGCTGACCGTTGATCTTGCCGGAGCCTTGCACGCAGATGAGGCCGTAAGCGCCGGTGTCCTTGACGGTGCATTTGGTGCCAGGATCCACGGTGAGTTCCTTGGCGGTGAAGAGCTGTTCGCCGTCAACTTTGCCGTAAACGATCCAGCGGTCGACGTAGCCCTCGCTGCGGGTGTCGGCCACCGGAACGGGCTCGAGGTAGTGCTTGTCCTTGAAGTTCGGGTCCACGTTTTTATCCCAGTCGAGCTGATCGACGATGAAGTCGATGTCCTTGTGCTTCGACTTGGGCATGTCTTTTACGAGGAGCGACCATGGCACTTCGCGGCCCTCGACGAGGTTTTGATACATGCCGAAGACGTCGCTGCCCCACTGTGGTTCATAGGTGCAGAGCGAGCCGGGCGCGTGAAGAATGCACGGATCGATCAGCCAACCGGATCCGACTTTGAGGCGGTAAGCCTTGGAAAGATCGAGGATGCCGTTGTCGCCCTTGTTCCAATTGCGGATACACTGTTTGACCTGCTCCTTCGTCGTGCCGGGCTCGAAGCCCATGAACGTGTAGGGAAAATTGTTGCCGACGGGATTGTGCTGCGGCGGGAAGTAGTAGGATTCGGGTTTGCCTTCTTGGCCGACGAGCTTCGCCTGCGCGGCGCTTTGGTGCATGTGGTGCGGGATCGGCCCCATGTTATCGAAGAACTTCGAGTAGACGGGCCACTTTTTGTATTTTTTCCAAATCGCGGACCCGACGAGTGTGGCGCCGGTGTCGGCCACGGCTTGCTGAAGCGTAAACTTTTTGTTGCCGACCACGCACCAGCTGAGGCCTTCGTCCCAGGCGCGACCCTCGTTGGCCGTCACGGTGGTCGAGGCAAACCAACGTTCATCGATGCCGCCGCGGTTCAGTCCGTAGGCGTAGGTATCGTCGGGGTGGAGCTTGATGCGTAGGCCGGGCTGAAGGAACGAGCGCGGCACCCAAGCGGGCGCGAGGCGCAGCAGCCCCCCGGTGGCGGCCAGCTCGGCTTCAACGAGGCTTTGCGAGGATTTTTTAACGATTTTGAGATCGAGGACGGAGGGAATGGCCATGGAATGGAGTTTGCGTGGAAAGAGTAAGTTTAAGAGTTTTGGGAAGGTACGAAAAGACTACGGGGTGCGTTGTTGGATGAAGGCGAAGACGCCGCGCTTGTTGCCAACGGCGACGTCGGGCCGGCCGTCGCCGTCCAGGTCCGTCACCACAAACTGCGTGCCGACACCTGAATCGTTGTCGATCTGGTGCGGCGTGTAGGTGACCGCTTTGGTCGCGGGATCGCGGTTGAGCTTGAACCAATAGAGCACGGCGGGCGCGTTGGGCTCGGGGTCGCCTTTTGGGCCGTGGGCCCAATGCCGTTTGCCAGTGACGAGGTCGAGCAAGCCGTCGCCATCGATGTCCGCCAGCGCCGTGGCATGGGGCTGGGAAAATTGGACGCCGCCGAGTTTTTCGGCGGGATCGCGGCTCAAGATCGCGTGCTCGCGCCACGTCGGCCCGGTGGCGCCGGCGACGGGTGGCAGCTGTTCGAACCAGCTCACGCCGTATTTGTGGGCCTCGATACTGGTGATGACGTCGGCGCGGCCGTCGGCGTTTACATCGTAAACATACATTTGGGCGCCGCCTTTACCGAAGTCGGTGGCGTGAAACGTCCACAGCGGGTCGCCTGCCAGAGACGCAGGTTGCTCCCACCAACCGTTAAACGTGAGCAAATCAGCCCGACCATCACCGTTAATGTCGCCGGCGCCGATGCCATGGGTGTAACGTTGCCATTCGCCTTCGGGAGAAATCGCCCGGAACGACCACGGGGTCTCGGGCTGGCCGGGCTGCCGCGTGGCATATCCGATTTTTTTGTAAGCGGAGAAAATCAGCACGTCAGGCTGGCCGGCCAAGAGCTTCACGAAGTGGGGCGACTCGGTGCCGACGTAAGGATGGATCAGAAAACGGGGCCAATCGCCCCCGACCTTACCCGGATTCCTCAACCAGTGCGCGGGGCGGCCGGGCCAGCCGATTTGGATCGCATCGGGCAAGCCATCGCCGTCCACATCGCCCGCGTCGGAGACGAAGGTATCGGAATAACTTTCTTTGTCGTAGGCGTGGGGGGCACGGAGCTCGGTCCGTTTGGTGAAGCCCGGCCCGGCCCACCACAAAGGCCCGACGATCAGGTCGGGCTTACCATCTTGGTTAACATCGGCGGCGGCGATACTCTCGGCGTAGAATCTGCCGTCGATGATCTGCTTTTTAAAAGTAATCGGCGGCGGCGGCGCCGCGGCTTGAGCCAGCAAGGGCCAGACCGCACAGGCAAAGCTGGCAACTACGACGCGGCAAGAGGAGGAGTTAAACATGGGGATAATCCGGGACAGACGTGGGGTGACGCGCATGAGGAAGGACAGGAGACACTAAATTACCCGAGAGCCGAATCGCCGACTAGAATGGCTGCGACAATATTTTGTTCAAAAACGTCGCGGTAATTCCACGAACCGCGTCATCGGTGGTGCTGCCAATCTTCCACGGCCAAGCCCGGCACCCGCGAAAACTCGGCGACGTTGTGAGTCACGAAAACCGCGCCCAGCGCCAACGCATGCCCGGCCAGAAGCGCATCGTAAACGCCGATGGGCTGGGCGTTGGGTCTTAGGCGGGCGAGGTAGGCGCGCACGATTCCCGACTGGTAAGCCGCCGCCGCGTCAAACGGGGCGACGCCGGGAAACACCGATTTTAAACGGGCAATGCGCTCGCAAAAAATCGTGACTTCCGGTCGCTTCGCCGCGCCGTATTCCAGTTCCATCAGCGCAATGGAGGATAGCCGGCAATCGGCGAAGGATTGCTCCAATCGTTCACACAACCCCGCGTCCTCCGCACGATCGCGGAGATAGCGGGAAAACACATTCGTGTTCGGTAAGAAAATCACGTCGTGTGATCGGGAAAATCAGGGGCCGATCCCCGCAGAGCCTGCAACGCCTTCAACCGGCGCGCCTCCGCTTTCGGATCGGTGATCATGAAACCCGTGGCCGTGGGCGTGACCTCGTAGGATTTGGCCTTCACGTCGAGGCCGCGGGGCAGGCGCAGCGCCTTGGAGTTTCCCGCCTTGAAAACTTTTGCCGTGATGGTGGTGCTCATGTGAGTACGCTGTGAGCACGGTGCGTTGTGTCAACGCCCCGCCCGCTTCTCGCCGCGCTCAGCGCTGGTAACGCGCGCGGTATTCGCGCGGCGTGTCGCCCATGATGCGGCGGAATTCCTTCGCGAAATGACTCTGATCGGCGAAGCCATACCCGCTGGCGACTTCAGCCAGCGACTTTTTTGAAAACACCAGCGCGCTGCAGCTCATCCGCACCCGCATTTGGCGCACGTAGTCGTGCGGCGAACTTTGGTAGGTCGCGCGAAACTGCCGTTCAAACGCCCGGACGGACAGCCCGCAGGCCGCGGCGAGTTCTTGGTTGGAGATATGCTCGGCGAAGTGCTGGCTCACGTGGCGGATGGCCCCGCTGAGTGGCGAATCGGCCGGCGTGCCCAGCCCTTGAGCGGCCAGCGGGCGCGTGACGCCAGCGCTACCGACCACGCGGCCCTTGGCGTCATGCAGCGGAATCTTTGAGGTCACGCACCAACGCGCCGTGTGGTCGAAGCGGCCGACCAGTTCCACCCGGGACAGGATGCGTTCACCACGGAGCACGCGCTCGTCGTCGATCCGGTATTGGTTAGCGAGGGCTTCGCCGCAAAGGCCGTAATCGTTGTGCCCGATGACGTCCTCGCGGGTTTTAAGACCAAAATTGAGGAGAAACGACACGCTCACCCACTGGTAGGTGCCCGCGACGTCCTTCATCCAGAGCGGCAGGTCCTCCAAGTAATCAAACAACTCGATCACCTCGGGCGCAGCCGCACCGATCCGCCGCAAACCGGTGCGGAGGGATGAGTCGGTGGCCGGGCGTTTCATTCCCGACCATGACAACGAAGATCGCTCGAGTCGCAAGCGCCGCCGCCAAGCCACACCCCAGCTTTGACCATTACGGTCGAACCGTGCATCCTCTTCCGCTCATGACCGACACCGCTCAAGAAATCGAAGCCGAGGCCACCCGGTTGCTTGGCTCGCTCATGCACGTGGAGTGCGATCCGCGCGGCAAAAAGTGGAACTACGAGACTTGCCTCGCTATCGCGCCGCTCACCCTCGAGATCAACCGCCTCAAGCGGGAGAAAGACGCCGTCATCCTCACCCATTCCTACGTCGAGCCCGAGATCGTCTACGGCGTGGGCGACTTCAAGGGCGACTCCTATTTCCTCAGCCTCAAAGCCAAGGAGGCCAAGGCCAAGGTCATCCTCTTCGCCGGCGTCGTCTTCATGGCGGAAACCGCCAAAATTCTCTCGCCCGACGCCACCGTCATCGTCCCCGACCGCGGCTCCGGTTGCTCCCTTGCCGACTCCATCGACGGCGACGGCGTGCGAAAGCTGAAAGCCCTCTACCCCGACGCCACCATCGTCTGCTACATTAACAGCACGGCCGACGTTAAGGCCGAGAGCGACGTCTGCGTCACCTCCGGCAACGTCTACGACATCGTCGCCAACCTGCCCGCCCAGCGCATCCTATTCGTGCCCGACCGCCTCATGGCCGACAACGTCCGCAGCGAGCTCAAGCGTCGCGGCGTCACCAAGGAAATCATCTCCTCCGACGGCACCTGCATGGTCCACGACGAGTTCACCGCCGCGCAGGTCCACGCCGCGCGCGCCCAATTCCCCGGCCTCAAGGTCGTCGCTCACCCCGAATGCACCGCCGAAGTCGCTGCCGTCGCCGATTTCGTGGGCAGCACCGGCGCGATGATGAAATACGTCAAGACCACCCCCGCCCCTTATTTCCTTATGCTCACCGAGTGCGGCCTCGTCGGTCGCCTCGAAGTCGAGTCGCCTGAGAAACATTTCATCGGCGGCTGCCGCCTCTGCCCCTACATGAAGTTGAACTCGCTCGAAAAAATCCGCGACGCCCTCCGCGCCCCGCGCCCCGACCAGATCGTTACCCTCGACGAGGACCTCCGCCTCCGCGCCGCCAAGTGCATCGACCGCATGTTCGAACTCACTCCCAGCGACTAAAAACCCCACCCCGTCGCACCCCTAAAGTTTGTCATCTAATAGATGACAAACTTTCCGAAATACCTTGTTTTCAATTTTATGCTCACGCCCCGCACCGCCCAATTGATTGACCTCGCCCTCGACGAAGACGCCGGGCTCGGCGACGTCACCAGCCGCGCGATCTTTCCGCCGAGCCATCGCTCGCGCGCGTTCATCGAGGCCCGCCAGGACCTCACGCTCTGCGGCGTCGACGTGGCCGCCGACGTCTTCGCCCGGGTCGACCCCGCGCTTAAAGTAAAACTCACCGCCGACGACGGGGACCGCGTCAAAAACGGCTCCAAGGTTCTCACCGTCACCGGCCCCACTGTGTCGCTCCTCACCGCCGAGCGCACCGCCCTCAACTTCATCCAGCGACTCTCCGGCGTGGCCACGCAGTCGCGCCGCTACGCCGATGCCCTCGCCGGCACTACCACCCGCGTCGTCGATACCCGCAAGACCACACCCGGCTGGCGCGCGCTCGAAAAATACGCCGTGCGCTGCGGCGGCTGCGTGAATCACCGCTCTTCCCTCGGCGAACACGTCCTCATCAAAGACAACCACATCGCCGCCGCCGGTTCGCTCACTAAGGCCGTGAAGCTCGCCCGCCTCGCCGCTCCGCATTCCGCCAAGATCGAGGTCGAGACGACCACGCTCGCCGAGGTGAAGGAAGCCGTCCGCGCCGGCGCCGAGGTCATCCTGCTGGATAACATGTCGCCCGCGCTCATTCGCAGCGCCGTCGCGATCATTGCGGGCTCGGCGGTCGTCGAAGTTTCCGGCGGCGTGCGCTACGAAACGCTCCGCGATTACGCGCTCCCCGGGGTGGACGTGATCAGCGTCGGCGCCCTCACCCACTCCGCCCCCGCCGCCGATCTGAGCCTCACGATTCTGCCCGCGCACCGTTGACTCACCTTTCTTCACGACCACCGTACTCCGCATGAAAGCCGCCACCGCCAAGTCGCCGCTGCGCCCTTCGCTCAAAGCCCGGAAAAAAGCCGCGCACCCGGTGAAAGCAGCCGCGAAGCGGTGGACGCCGCCGGATTTCGCCCAGCGCCGACGCCAGGACTTTGACGACAAGCTCATGTCGTTCAGCTACGTTGATTTTATTGAACGGTGAGCGTTTACGCCGATACCTCGTTCCTGCTTTCTTACTTCGGACAGGACGCAAAAACGCTTTCGGCCCACGCCCTCGCCTCGGGTTGGACTAATCCGCCCCGCATCGCTTGGACGCCGTTTGGCGAACTCGAGTTCAACAATGCGGCGCGGGCACTGATTTTTTCCGGTAAACTCCAGGAGTCAGTTTGGCGAGCGATGCGCGTCCGGGTCGTTGAGGATTTGGGCGACGGCGTGCTGTCTGGGCAGTCTCTGCCCGATAGTTTCTACGCCACCGCCGAGGCCATTTCCGCCGCACACACCGCCCAGCGCGGCACGCGCACCCTGGACGTGTTGCACGTCGCCGCCGCGACCGCACTCGGTGCGCGCACGTTTTTGAGTTTCGATTCTCGCCAACGCCTTTTTGCGGAACACTGCGGCTTACGAATGTTGCAGGTCATAGCCTAAAATGAAAACCCTCCGCACCGACTGTCTCGTGATTGGCGCCGGGCTCGCGGGCTCGGCTTACGCCCTCCAGGCCGCCAAGCGCGGGCTCACCGTGGAACTTCTTTCCCTCTCCGAACCCCTCGCCGCCAACAGCGATTGGGCGCAGGGCGGGATCATCTACGACACGACCACGGCCACCGACGCCGGCTCGCTCGCGCAGGACATCCAAGAAGCCAGTGACCAATCCTCAAATCCCGCCGCCGTCGCCCAACTCGTGGACGAGGGCCCAACCGCGGTGAAGGAACTCCTGCTCGACGAACTCCACGTCGCCTTCGACCGCGACGCCGCCGGCGAACTCGAATTCACCCGCGAGGGCGGCCACAGCGAGAAACGCATCATCTTCGCGAAAGACGCCACCGGCCACGCCATCCTCGACCGCGTCGCGCAGCGCGTGGACGCCACGCCATGCATCACGCGCCGCCAAGGCTGGGTCGCCATTGACCTCCTCACGCTTTCCCACAACTCCGCCGACACCGCCGACAAATACGAGCCGCTCACCTGTTTCGGGGCCTACGTGCTCGACTCGACCACCGGCGAGACCGTCGCCATCGTCGCCAAGAAAACCATCCTCGCCACCGGCGGCCTCGGGCAGATTTTCCTGCACTCGACCAACCAGCCCGGCAGCGTGGGCCACGGCGTCGCGATGGCGTATCGCGTGGGCGCGCGCCTCATCGACCTCGAATACGTCCAGTTTCACCCGACGGTCTTCGCCAAGAAAAACGCCCCGCGCTTCCTCGTCACCGAGGCCCTGCGCGGCGAGGGCGGCGTGCTCATCAACGCCAAGGGCGAGCGTTTCATGGACGGCGTGCATCCCCGCGGCTCGCTCGCGCCCCGTGATGTCGTCGCCCGCGCGATCAAGCAGGAGCTGGCCGCCAGCGGCGAGCCGTGCGTGTTCCTCGATCTCTCCGCGATGAAGCCCGAGTTCATCCGCGAGCGTTTCCCCAACATCTACGAACGCTGCCTTAGCCACGGCGTAGATAGTTCGCGCGAGCCGATCCCCGTCGTGCCCGCCGCGCATTTTGCTTGCGGCGGCGTGCACGCCGATCTCCACGGCCGCACCAATATCCGCCACCTCAACGCCGTCGGCGAAACCGGGTGCACCGGCCTGCACGGCGCCAACCGCCTCGCGAGCACCTCCCTCCTCGAATGCCTCACGAGCGCGAAATTCACCGCGCTCGCCGACGCCGACGATGTCGCGCGTCTTACCTTTCACCTGCCCGAACCCCGCGCCTGGGAAAGCCCCACGCGCGAAGCCGATCCCGTGCTCGTGCGGCAGGACATCCAGCAAATCCAGACGACGATGTGGAACTATGCCGGCGTCGTGCGCTCGCCCAAACGCCTCACCCGCGCCCGCCGCATCTTGTTGGAGCTACGCGAAGAAATTCAAAGTTTTTATCGCGGCTGTCGCCTCACCCGCGACCTGATCGAGCTGCGCAACGCCGTGCAGACGGCTCTGCTGGTCGTCCACGCCGCCACGCTGAATCCGCGGAGCAAAGGCTGCCACTACATCGCGCCAGACGCGGATTAGAGGCTTGGGGTCGAATGCTGCCGGGAAAATTGCAGGAGCGAGCTAGCCGCGATTCCGGACGCAAAATCGCGAGCAAGCTCGCTCCTACCTCGAACCCGGCGCCGAAGCTGCGCCGGGTTCTAGAGAGCTTCACTTGGCCGAAGCGGCGGGCACCGGGGCCACCGGAATCGCCGGCGCGGGCGCGGTGACTCCCGCCGCCGCGGCAGGCGCCGGCTGCCAGAAATAGCGGCCGTACTTTGTCTGGTCCCAACGCACCCAAATCGCGGCGGCGGTGAACACCACGAGCACGACGAACGTGATCGCTTTGCGCTGTTGCGCGGCGGCTTCCTTGTCTTCGTAGGGGTCTTCCAGCGAGCGTTTCGCGCCGGGCGGAAGCACGGCCATGTCAGTGAGCGCACGGCCGAAGGGGACGTTGATCTTCACGCGGCCGTTCACCGCCCAACCGTTGCCTTCGAGGATCGGGCCGAGGGTGCGTTGGCGGAGCTTGAGCCAGGCGATAATCATCGAGGGCATCGAAATCACCAAAATAAGGCCGACGAGCACGAGCGGGTATTGCCAGACCTTCAGTTGGAAAACGTAGCCGAGGATCAGCGTGATCGCGGTCATCGCGCCGGAGATCGCCACGCCGATCGCGGCGACGGCGCCGACATCCACTCTCTTCGGCAGCTCGGCGGGTTTGGTTGGGTCGACGTTGGCGGTTTTTTCGGCCGCGGCGGCGGCGCGCTTGGCGACCTGCTCTTCGATCATGCGGACGAATTTTTTATACGGCGACCAGAACGCTTGGCGGATGCTGATCGGATTATCGACGATGCTGGTGATGACCGTGTCCCAATCGCGGCCTTGGCGGTCGTAGAAGAGACCGTGGCGGCCGACGAAGAGGTAGTCGCTGTCGCCCTGCGTGAAGCAGGCGGCGATGGTCATCGGCGGCAGGCCAGCGCGGGTGCAGGTGCAGTAGGCGATGTAGGCCTTGCTCATCGCGGCGAGCGGATTGGCCCCGTCCACGCGGATGCAGAGCTCGGTACTGCGGCTATCGAGATAGAGCGTGCCGGCCTGGAAAATCGCCCAGCGGTCGCGGGAGAAGAAATCGGCGAAGTTGACGAAATTGTGGAGCAGCGCACGGAGGTCGCGGTGGTAACGCGTGAGCCGCTCGACGTCGCTGATGGCCTTGAACTCGGGAGCGAGCGCGACGTCGGCCGCGATGAGCACGGCGAGGTCTTCGCGACCCGTGCCGCCGAGAATTTCTTTCGCGCGGGCGAGACCGAGTTTTTCCACGGAAGAACCGGCCTTAGCGCCGAGCCACGTCTCGTAAGCGGCGAACTGCGCGTTGAGCGCGGCCCACTCGGTGGCGGTGAGCGTGAGCTTGTCGGCGCCGTAAATCGGCGTGACCACGGCGGCGTGGAGCGTCGCGAGCGCGGCGGCCCAAGCGGGATTCACCCCGGTGAGGAGCGGGAGCGGGGCATCGGCGGCGATCCGGGCAAGCGGGAAGCCGGCGACCTCGGCGGCGGTGACGGTGAGGTCCTTGGCGGCGAGGGCGAGATACTCGGTCTCGCTGCGGTTGAGCGCGGCGAGGGCGCGACCATCGAACGCGGCGAGGCGGGCGCGCGCGAAGTAGTCTTCGACCTTGGTGCGCACCGCCTTGAGGGCGGTGACGGCGGCGTCGGTGGCGGAGCCGAGGACGGCGATGTCTTTGCCGGCGCTCTGCTCGACCCACTCGACGTAGGCGGCGAGGTCGGCGAAAAACGTTTCGATCTGCGCGGCGGTGACCCCCGTGCTGCCGGCGAGGTCGGGGGTGCCGCCGATGGTCGCGATGATTTCCTTGATGAGGGTCTGCGTCGCGGCGTCTGCGGTGGCCTCGGGCGGGATGACGCCGTCGCCGTTGAGCGCGGAGGCGGCGAAGATTTTGGCGGTATCGGCGGCGTCGGCGACCGGCAGCGCGGTGGCGGTCTTCTTGCCGAGGTGGGAGAGAATTTGTTTCGCCGAGGCGAGGAGGATTTTGCCCTCGGGCGTGGCGTCGTTGATCGCGGCGAGCGGGAGGGAATCGGCGCCGGAGAGAAGCACGCTTGGGTCTTTCACCCGGGCGGCGGCCCACTTGATCGCCGCGAGCAACTCGGGCACGCGCACGCGGCCGTCGGCGTTGCCATCGATCAACGCGAGGGTCTTTTCATCGAGTTCCAAGCCCTTGACGGGACAACTCAGCGCAACCCACAGCTTCTGGTCGAGGTGCTCGAGTGCGAGCAAGTCAGCCCCGGTCGTGAGCGAAACTTGATCAAGGCCGCCAGTCCGGAAGAAGTTCCAAGCGTGTGAGATAGGAGGCATCGCCCGAGAAAAACAATTTCGCCAATCGAAGCAACCCCGCAGCCAGCGGAGATTGCCCCGCTCGCGCCCGCTCACGCTGTCGCTCCGGATTTACCGCGGGGCCGCACCAAAATCTTCGAGATACTGGGCCACGATGGTCTTCAAATCGGGCGGCACCGGCAGGCCGAGTGCGACCGCGCGCGACGCGTCGATTGCAACCGGCCAATTGCTCACGATCCCATGGATCCGGGCATCCAGAGCCTCGACCACCGGCCCCAGCGTGAGACCATGCTCGGTCGCGATTTCTGCCAGCACGGCGGACGCCAGCGCAGGCGTGACGGTGTGAGCCGGCAAGACGTAGCCGCGATCTCCGCCGAGCGCTACCTCGGGCACTTCGTGGAGCGCGACAAGCGAATCAATCACCGTGCGATAACCGGTCACGGGATGACCTTGATCGCGCGGCACTGGCAGCTGGCACGGCTCACCGCGCAACGGCTCGCGAAACATCCCGCTCACCCAACTCGACGCGGCCGCGTTGGGCTTGCCCGGCCGGATGATCACCGTGGGCAGGCGCGCCGTGCGGCCGTCGAAGTGGCCTTTGCGGGTGTGGTCGTTGAGCAAGTGTTCGCAGATGGCTTTGGTGATGCCGTAGGTCGTGCCCGGAGTGAGTTTATCCGCATCGGAGCACGGACGGCGCACGGCCGCACCGCCGTAACAGGCGATGCTGCTGGCGAACACGACTCGCGGACGGCCGGGGAGCGCGCGGGCGGCTTCGAAAACATTACGTCCGCCGTCGAGGTTGACGCGGAGCGCGTCGTCGAAGCGTTGCTCGCACTCGCCGCTGACCATCGAGGCGAGATGGAAGATCGACGTCGCGTCGTCTTGGCCGACCGCCGCCAAGACGGCGGCGCGGTCGCCAATGTCGCCCTTGATGTGCCGCACGCGTTCATCGGTCGGCGGGTGATGAAAAAAAGCGTCGAACAACACGAGTTGGGTGACGGTTTCCGGTGCGCCGGAGGGGCCCGTAAGTTCGCCGCGTTGCAGGAGATTCAAGGCCAGCCGCGAGCCGAGGAAGCCGCCGCCGCCGGTGATGATCACTTTCATAGGGTGGGTAGAGAGAAAGGGGCGCGTTCGCGGAGAGCGAAAACGACATTGTGAACCAACCCATCACGGAAAACCCAGAAGGCCGTGGCAAGCGATTCCCTAGGGACCGCGGCGACGGCTGTTTTTCCATTTCCAACGCCAGCCGCGCCGCCCACGTTGACCCGATGCCCCGTTTTCTCTCGCTCGCCGCCGATGCGTTTCCGCTCTGGATTCTGGTCGGAGCCGGGATCGCGCTCGTAGAGCCCACCGTGTTCACCTGGTTTTCCGGACCGTGGATCGTCTGGACCCTCGCCCTCGTGATGCTCGGGATGGGGCTCACGTTGGAACCGGCGGATTTTAAACGCGTCGGCACGATGCCGCGGCCGATCGCCCTCGGCTTCGTCGCCCAATACACGATCATGCCCGGGCTCGGCTGGGGCATCGCCCAAGCGTTGCAACTCGACGGGCCTTTCGCCGTCGGGCTGATTTTGGTCGCGTGCTGTCCCGGCGGCACCGCGTCGAACATCGTCACCTATCTGGCGCGTGCCGATGTCGCGCTGTCGGTCGTGATGACGATGTGTTCGACCTTTGCGGCCGTCTTCATGACCCCGTTGCTCACGAGCTGGCTGGCCGGCACCTGGGTCAAGGTCGACGGCTGGGGTCTTTTCACGAGCACGGCGCAAGTGGTGCTGCTGCCGCTGGTGTTGGGCCTTGTCCTCCGCCGCGTCGCCCCGCGCGCGGTGGCCGCGGTGCTGCCGGCCGCGCCGTTGGCTTCGGTGCTGGGCGTCATGCTGATCGTGTCGAGCATCGTGGGGGCCAACGCCCCGGCCATCCGGGCCAGCGCCGGCCCGCTCGTGCTCGCGGTGTTTCTGCTGCACGCCGGTGGATTTGGCCTGGGTTATGTGTTGGCGCGGCTCACGGGCCAGACCGAGACGACCTGCCGCACGATCTCCATCGAGGTAGGCATGCAGAACAGCGGGCTCGGCGTCGTATTGGCGCGCCAGAATTTTGCGGACCCGCTCACCGCCGTGCCCTGCGCGATCTCCAGCGTGTTCCACTCGGTGATCGGCAGTCTGCTGGCGGGATGGTGGCGTTGGCGCGACCGGCCCCGCTGAGAAAGTGTGCGCGCGCACGTTTTTGAGTTGGTCCGTCCAGCGCTGCGCCCGTAACTCGTCGCGATGAACCTGCTCCGCCCCACCCTACTCGTCCTCGCCGCCGTTTTGGCCGCACCTTTCAGCTTCGCCCAGCAGACCTACACTCTCGGCATGGTCGCCAAATCAGCGGGTAACCCGTTCTTCGAAGCCGCCCGCGCCGGGGCCAACGACGCCGCCCGCGACCTTGGGAAACAACACGGTATCACGGTCAAAATCGACTGGCGCACCCCCAACGAAGAAGACGCGCAGAAACAAGCCGAGTTCATCGAACAACTCCTGCTCAACGGGGCCGACGGCATCATCATCAGCTGCTCCGACGCCAACAAAGTGACCGACACCATCAACAAAGCCGTCGCGCAAGGTGTACCGGTCGCGACGTTCTCGGGCGACGCTCCGGCGAGCCAACGATTCATCTCGATCGGCATCGACGATTACGCGGCGGGCGCGGCGACGTTTGAGGCGCTCGCCAAAGAACTCGGCGGTAAAGGCGTGGTCGCCGCCATCGACGGCAATCCAAACGCCGTCAATCTCCAGCAACGCGCCGCCGGTTTTCGCGCGGCCGCAAAGAAATTTCCCGGCATCCGGCTCGTGGATATTTTTTACCACAAAGAGACCCCGCAGGACGCCGTCGCCAAGATCGAGCAAGTCATGCAAGCCAACCCCGACATCACCGGCTGGGGCCTGCTCGGCGGCTGGCCCCTGTTCACCGACAACGCGCTCAAATGGCCGGCTGGCACGATCAAGTGCGTGTCGATCGACGCACTCCCGCAGCAACTCGGCTACGTGCGCAGCGGGCACGTGCAATTGCTCCTGGGCCAAGATGTCTACGGCTATGGCCGCTTGGCCGTCGAAAGCCTCGTCGACAAACTCCTGCTGAAGAAATCCCCGCCGCAACCCATCGCGAACACCGCGCTGATTCCGGTCACCCGCGCCAACGTTGAAGCTATCGCGAAGAACTGGGAAACCTGGCTGCCGAAGTGATCGGGCACCCCGCCCCGAATCACGGCGCTTCGTAAACTTCGACCAACGCCGCACCGGCCAAAGGGCGCGGCGCATGCTCGCGCTCGAGGCCAACATCCTCGTGGCCCTCCGTCGCAGCTCATGATGTTTCGTGGTTCCCTCCCCGGCGCCCGATTCAGCCTAAAAACGGCAGTTGAACCACGGATAGACACGAATGGACACGGATACCAAACAGCTGGGAGCAGCGAACGACCCACCAATGAGGTGAAGCCGGTTCCCCGTCTTTATCCGGGTTAATTCGGGTGCATCCGTGGTTAGTAAATTTGGAGGGTTGGGCTGCGGCGGATTCAGGGTTCATACCCGCGCCGCCCGCCCGCCAGACTTCTCGCCTTTGCTCGTTCCTCAACCAGCAGGTGATCGATCGGTTCCGCCTTAAACCTTGTTCAGCGACGGAATTTCGTAGCCGCGGCTATGCGGGTCCTGCAGCAAGGCATTCGCTTCCGTGCTGTAGTCACCCGTGTGACGCTCGGTCTTAGGGTCAAACGTAAGCCACGGACCCACGACATACTCGGCCCCATTCTCTGGGACGCCGACTCCATCCCGCATGATTGAGTGGAGCGCCATGAAATGTTCATAGGCGTCTTGGTTATCACCGAAACGACCCGCCTTCGCGTTAAACGGCACCTTCTGGCCGAGGCGATAGGAGTTATTCATCAAGTGCCCGAGGACGCTTCCGTGGTGGGCATCGAGCGCCGTGCCGTTGGCCATTTCCGGCTTGCCCGCCCGCACCGCCGCGATGAACGAGCCCCAATTACCACCCGGCGTCACCTTGCCCGGAGCCAGCGAGAGTTTCTCTCCCTTGGAACTACCTTTGGGATAATACTGGTCTTTGATAATTTTTCCCCCGTCTTCGAAATAGTACTGGTTCTCCACCTGGTGCAGATATCCTTGGTGGTTGACGTTCCGCACATTAAAAAACGCGTACTGGCCGTTCGGATACTCGCCAATGGCAAACATCGTATTGGGCGTTTCCCCCTGGTCGCTCCATTTAAAACGACCGCCGAGCGCCATAACCCGCGTCGGATGAGTCAGCTTTGGCTCCAGCGACCAACGCGCGACGTCGAGTTGATGCGTGCCTTGGTTGTTCATATCGCCGTTACCGGTTTCCCAGAACCAATGCCAGTTGTAGTGCACGAGGTTCGGATGGTAGGCGACGTTCGCCGGTCCGCGCCAGAGGTCCCAGTTCAAATTAGGCGGCGGCGTAGTCGCGGTCTTCATTCCGATGGTGTCACGCGGCTTGCAGCAATAACCGTACGCGATCTTCAACGTGCCGAATTTCCCGGCCTGAATCGCTTCATGTAGACCGGCGATTTTCGCATCACTGCGGCGTTGCGTTCCATGCTGGACGACGACGCCGTACTTCTTCTGCGCCTCCACCGCGATTCGACCTTCCGCCACATCGTGGCTCATCGGCTTTTCCACGTAGACGTGCTTGCCGGCCTGCGCGGCCCAAATGGTCATCAAGCTATGCCAGTGGTTGGGCGTCGCAATCGAGATCGCGTCCAACGTCGGATCTTCGAGTGCCCGGCGAATATCCGCGAAGCCTTTACAGGAAAACTTGGCGCCGAGCTTTTCCTTCAGGGCCTGCATCGACCGATCCAACACCGCTTGGTCCGGGTCAATCAGGTAGGCAATCTCTACATTCGGCTGCTCCAGCCAGCCGGCGATGTGACTCTTGCCGCGGCCATTGAGGCCTGCCACCGCAATTCTGAGGCGGTCATTGGCGCCCATAATCCGACCGTAAGAATGGGTGCCGCCCAGCAAGGTAACGGCGCCGGCAACGAGAGAGGAATGTTTAAGAAACGTACGACGGGTGAGATGATGCATTTTTTTAGGGAGGGGTGTAACTCGATCCAAGCATGGCAACTTTAGCGGCGCGCACGAGCCGGATCTTCCCAGAAAACCGCCGTTTTATCCGGGCCTCCGCCCGAGCCACGGCTCGCTCACCGCAGCCCAGCGGCTACGGTACGCGACGAGGACGTCGCGTCTCCAGCGCAGCCCAGTCCAAAACAAGTGACCCTGGATTCCCACCACGGGAGTTTTGCCTTTTCCGGCGGAGCCTGAATTAAATAGCGAATGCGTTACCTTCTGATTTGGGTGTTGGCGGGCGGAGTAGCGGTGGCGGCGGAGTTGGCGGCGCCGAAGTTCCGGGTCGTGGACATCGATACGAAGATCGAAATCGGCTACGGACTCGCGATCGCCGACGTCGATGGCGACGGGAAGCCCGACGTGTTGCTCGCCGACAAAAAACAGATCGTTTGGTATCGGAATCCCACGTGGGAGAAATTCGTGATCGCGGAGAATCTCACGGAAAAAGACAACGTGTGCATCGCGGCGGCGGATATCGATGGTGACGGGCGATGCGAGGTCGCGGTCGGCGCGGAATGGAATCCCGGCGACACGTTGAACAGCGGTGCAGTTTTTTTCCTGATCGCCCCGGCGGACCGCACGCAACGTTGGGAGCCCGTGCGGTTGCCGCACGAACCCACGGTGCACCGGATGTACTGGGTGAAAAATTCCGCAGGCAAATATGAGTTGGCCGTCCAGCCGCTCCACGGGCGGGGCAACAAGAACAACGCGGGGGCGGGGGCGAAGCTGTTGACCTATACGGTGCCGAAAGATCCACGGCAGGAATGGCAGACGGCAGTCGTCGGCGACTTCATGCACGCCTCGCACAATTTCCAGGCGATCAACTGGGACGTCGACCCGGAGGAGGAGTTGCTGGCGGCGGGCAAAGAAGGGATCTGGTATTTTGGCCGGACGGCCAGCGGGTGGAAAAACCGGCAGTTGACCGACCAACCGGCGGGGGAAATCCGCGAAGGGCGGCTGGGTGGCACCCGGCGATTCCTCGCGACGATCGAGCCGATGCACGGGATCACCGTGGCGCTCTATCTCGAACCCGGGGCCCCGGGCGGCAAGTGGACGCGGCGGGTGCTCGACGAGACGCTGAAAGACGGCCACGCCCTAGCGGTGGGCGATGTGCTCGGGATCGGCTCACCGCAGATCGTGGCGGGCTGGCGGGCGATGAATCCGCGTGGGGCGCCGGGGATCCGGCTCTATGTGCCCGGGGACGCGGCGGGGGTGGGCGCGCAGAGGTTTGAGATCGGCGGGACCGAAGTCGCCGTGGAAGATTTGAAACTGGCGGACCTCGATGGCGACGGGCGACTGGATATCATCGCGGCCGGACGGCAGACGAAGAACGTGCGGATTTTTTGGAATCTCGGGACGGCGAAGTAGGCGCAGTGAGGGCGCGGGCGCGAAAGGCGGGTCAGAGACCCCGCCCTACTTTTTAGGTCGGGTAATCGTAGCCTTTGCGGTAGTCGCGGCGGAGGAGTTTGTTGGCGGCCTCGTCGTTGAGGATGCGCTCGGTCGCCCCGTCCCAGTCGAGGCTGCGGCCGAGTTTCATCGAGACCATGCCGAGGAGCGCCATGTTGCTCGCCAAGTGAACTTCGCCGATGTCGCTCACGGCTTTGGTTTTTCCATCGCTGCGGATGGCGGTGAGGAAATCGGCCCAGAGTTCCTTGATGTTTTGCGAATCGGGCGAGTTGAGCTGGGCGGCTTCGGTGATCGGCGGGGCTTTCGAATCGGTCGGATAAAACGTCCAACCTTTTTGCCAGCCCATGTGGAAGATGCCTTTCGTGCCGTAGAAGTAGCAGCCGACGTTTTCGCCTTTGTCGGTGTTGTTGGCCCCGAAGCGGCGGTGCTCCCATTGCACGTTGAACTTTTCAAACGCGTAGGTGGCGAGTTGGTGGTCGGGGGCGTCCGTGGTCTGCTCCTGGGCCGTGAAGACGGGCGCGCCGGCGATGGGGCGGCCGCCGCTGGAGAAGATGCGTTTCGGATACTTTTCGCCGGTGACCCAGAGGACCTGATCGAGCCAGTGGATACCCCAATCGCCGAGCGTGCCGTTGGCGTAGTCGAGGTAGTTGCGGAAACCGCGCGGATGAATGCCGCGGTTGCCGGCGCCGACAGCGGGGGTACGCGGGTCGCCACCGTTGAACGGACGGAGCGGGGCGGGGCCGCACCACATATCCCAGTCGAGTTCCTTGGGAACGGCGACGGTGGGGAGCGGTTTCTCGGGGCCGCCGCCGCCGTAGTTGACGAAGCAACGGACCATGCCGATGTCGCCGACTTGGCCGGAGCGGATGAAGTCGCGGCCGCTGATGTTATGCGGGGAAATGCGGCGGTGCGTGCCGACTTGGACGACGCGGCCGGTGGCGCGCGCGGCGTTCACCATCGCGCGGCCCTCCATCACGGTGTGTCCGATGGGCTTTTCCACGTAAACGTGGGCGCCGGCTTTGACGGCGGCGATCATCGGCAGCGCGTGCCAGTGGTCGGGCGTGCCGACGATGACGATCTCGGGCTTGGCGGCGGCGAGGAGTTCGCGGTAATCCTTAAAAAGCTTCGGCGTATCGCCGGTGCCGGCAGCGACGTTCTTGAGGGTGGCTTCGTACTGGCGTGAATCGACGTCGCAGAGGGCGACGACTTCGCA
The DNA here is from genome assembly GCA_945882935.1 of Opitutus sp. GAS368. Taxonomy (GTDB): domain Bacteria; phylum Verrucomicrobiota; class Verrucomicrobiia; order Opitutales; family Opitutaceae; genus Tous-C4FEB. Next base: position 42,516 of record CAMCWW010000007.1, on the reverse strand, counting down.
GGAGCCGCTGGCCATGGCTTCGCGGAGGATATTGTTGCCCCACCACCCGCAGCCGATGAGCGCAGTGCGGAAGCGGGGGCCGCCGGATTTGGGTTGGGCGCGGAGGGAAAAAGGAAACGCGGCGAGGGCGGTCGCGGCGGCGGAGGTGTGGAGGAAGGAGCGGCGATTCATTTTTTTGGTGGCGAGGAGAATTTTTTAACCACGAATGGAAGCGAATGGACAGAAACCGAAATCAGTTCGAATTCGTGTTCCTTCGTGTCCAATGGTGGTTTCTTTAGGCGCGGAGTCCGAGGCCGATTTCGCGGCGGAGGAAGGCGATGGATTTCGCAATTTCGGCTTTTTGGAATTCTTGGGAGACGGTTTTTCCTTCGGGACCAGCGGGGGCCTTAAAGGCGGTGAGCGGGCGACCGCGGGCGGCGAGGGCTTCGAATTTCGCGAGTTTTTCCGGGCGGCGATCGTAGAATTTCCAGAAGTCCGGTTGCTGGTAGGGGAAGGCGCGCTGGGCGCCGGAGATCGTCTCGATCATGATCGGAACGTGGGGGCAAAGTTGGGCCCAGCGGGCGGCAAACGCCTTCCAGTCAATCAGACCGTCGCCGGCGGCGGTCCATTGCACGGCGGCACCTTCCGGAGTGGACCAGATCTGTTGGTCGCGGAGGCTGGAGCAGATCGTGACGGGGCCGAGGGTTTCGAAGGCGTCCATCGGATCTTCGAGAGTCCAGGCGGCGTTGCCGGAGTCGAAGTTGCAGCCGACAAAATCGGTGCCGGCGGCCTCGATGAGTTGGCGACACTCCCACGAGTGCAAATCACCGCCGTGGTTCTCGATGGCGATTTTCAAACCGGCTTTGAGCGCGTCGGCGCGGCAGGCCTTGAGCACGGCGACCGTATCCGCGATGCGGGCTTGGATACCGCCCTCGGATTTGCGGTCTTCCATGTTGCCGAGGACGGTGCGAAAGATCGGCGAGCCGAGGGTTTTTGCGACCCGCAGGCCGAGACGGAGATGCTCCTCGGCGGTGCCCCAGTTTTTCTTAAACGTCTTCGATGTCGGACAGATGCTCCAGCTCCCGACGTAGAGCGTGAGGCCAGCGGCTTCGGCGCGCGCGCGCACGAGGCGGAGGGCGGGATCGTCGAGGCTTTCCAGCGCGTCGAGGTCGGAGATGAAGAGCGTGTCGCACTTGAGCGACGCGGCGTAGTCGATCAGTTGCGGGGCCTTCCAGCCCAAGGCGCGCAGCGCGTAATTATCGAGACCGACGGCGAGTTTGGGCGCGGGCTTCGCAGCGGCGGCAAACAAGGTGGGACCGGCGAACACCGTGGCGGTCGCAGCGGCAGCGGTGTTTTTTAGAAAAGTGCGGCGGAGCATGGGGCGGAGGAAAACGTTAAACGCAGAGGGGGATAAACGGGGTGGGCAACGGGGCTGGGAGGCGAGAGAAAACTGGGCGAACCCCGGCCGCTTTACAAGCCAGGGCGCGGTTCCCGGGACGCCAAAAATTTACCTCGCTAGCGGCGCGCGGAGGGCGTGTTTTTTTCGGTCGTAGCGCGTTTTGCTCCGCAATAAAAATTCCACCTTTCCTAATTTGTCCTGAATCGGTCTCCCTTCTGACCAAGCTTGGGGGCCCGATTCTGATGTCTACTCCTCATGAGAAAAGTATTTCTGTTACACTGGGCCTTGGGCCTTTTTTTCGCGCTGGCGTCAGCCTGCTTGGCTGGCGCACAAGTTACCTCCTCCGGCACAATTGAGGGGCGCGTCTTCGATGCGCGCCGCGGCCAGTATCTCGAGAAGGCCCGGGTCACCGTCGCGGGTTCAAAGCAGGAAACGTTTACCGATGCCATCGGCCAGTATCGCCTGGCGGAGATTCCGGCGGGCAAAGTCACCTTAAACATTTTCTACACCGGGCGCGGCGTCGTCACGGAGGCGGTGACCGTAACCCCCGGTCAGACCGTGCAACGCGACGTCACGTTCTCCGGAGAGGCTCCGCCGGGACGGGGAAATGCGGCCGGAGACACCATCAAGCTCGATGCTTTCAACGTCACTTCGTCGAAAGAGATGGACGCGGCTTCGCTGGCGATTAACGAGCAGCGCTTCGCGAAGAACATCACGAACGTCGTCTCGGCCGACGAATTCGGCACCATTGCCGACGGCAGCGTGGGTGAGTTCATGAAGTTTCTCCCCGGCATCACAAGCGACTACACCGGCGGTGATGCCCGACGGTTCTCCATCAGTGGCGTGCCGGCCGGGAACGTTCCGATCTCAATGGGCGGTTTTGATATGGCCAGCGCCGCCGGCGGCGGCACCACCCGCGCCGTCGAGCTCGACCAAGTTTCCATCAACAGCGTCTCGCGCGTCGAGGTGAACCGCTCGCCCACGCCCGAGCAACCCGGCTCCGCCCTCGCCGGCTCGGTGAATTTCGTGCCTCGCAGCGCGTTCGAGCGGAACCGCCCGTCCTACAACTACAGCGTCGCCTTCCTGATGAAGGACGCCGAGCGCTCCTTTCTGCGCCAGTCGCCCGGTCCCGGTTGGGGCGAAAAAAGTTACAAAATTCATCCCGGCTTCGATGTATCGGCGGTCGTGCCAGTGAATCGAAACTTCGGGTTCACGTTTTCCGCTGGATACTCGATGCAATACACGCCCCAGAGCAACCAGGCGACCCAGTGGCGCGGCGCCGCCGCCGTCACAAACGCTGCGGCCACGGCGAGCACGGGGCTGCCCGACACCACGCCCGACAAGCCCTACCTCACCAACTACTCGTGGCGCGACTCTGGCAAAGACACGACCCGCTATTCCTTCGCGACCACGGTGGACTGGCGTTTCGCCCCCCGTGACCGCCTCTCCTTTGGTTTTTCCTATGCTTACCTCCGCGAACACTTCGCTACCCGCACCCAGAATATAACCATCAACCGCGTCGCCCCGGGCGACTGGGGTCCGACGTTCACCCGCGGCGTCGAGAGCGCGTTTCCAACAACTGGCCCCACCATCAACGCCGGCCAGATCGAGCTGGTGAATAACGGCCGCATCCGCCCCGGCCGCACCCTCATGCCCACGCTCACCTGGCGCCACGACGGCCCGCTTTGGAAGCTTGATGCTGGCGCCTCTTACTCTACGTCGCGCATCGTATACCAGGACATCGACGACGGTGCTTTCAACAGTTTCATCGGACGCCGCACCCACGTGACGATCCGCTTCGACGACATTTTCTATCTTCGTCCAGGCCGCTTCACGGTGACCGATCCCGCCGGCAACAAAGTCGATCCGTCCGACCTCAAAAGCTACTCGATCGTCTCAGCCAACAGCATCCGGCAAAAGGCCTACGAGACCCGCCGCCAAGCCTTCGGTAACGTCCGCCGCGACTTCGTGGTGCGCGATATCCCGGTCGCGTTGAAGGCCGGCTTTGATCTCCGCACCGTGCTCCGCGACCGCCGGGGCACCTCGGGCGAACTCTACAACTACGTGGGCGCGGATGGCCGCGCCAGTACCACGCCTACGACCCAGGCCGGCCTGATCAACGACGACAGCCCCCTCCCATTCCTCGACGCGATCTACTCGACGCGCATCCCCGACTTCGGCCTCCCCAAGCAGCAGCACGTGGACAACGGCCAACTCTGGCAGAGCTACCGCGCCAATCCCGCGCACTGGACCCGCAACGCCAACGCCGACTACACCAACCAGACCAACAACTCGAACCGCGTGCAGGAGATCATCTCCTCGGGTTACTTGCGGGCCGATGCCGCGTTTTTGAGCAACCGCCTGAAACTCACCACCGGTCTCCGCGCCGAGCAGACCAACATCAACGCCCAAGGCGTGCTCAACGATCCGACGCGCAATTTCCGACGCGATGCCGCCGGCAACGTCGTCAAAGACCCGAACGGTATTCCCCTCCAGATCGTCAACAGCGCCACCGATCCGCTCGGCGCGCTCCAACGCACGCTCATCGACCGGGGTTATACCGCAAAAAAGGAATTTCTCCGCCTCTTCCCCAGCATCAACCTCGGCTACAATCTTTCTGAAAATCTAATCGCGCGCGGCGCCTACTACCAGACCGTCGGCCGCCCGGAGTTTACCAACTACGTCAGCGGCGTGACCCTCCCCAACACCGAGAATCCGCCCAGCTCGGGCAATCGTATCACCCTCGGCAACGTGAACCTGAAAGCGTGGCAGGCCGAGAGCTACGTCGCCCGCCTCGAGTATTACTTCGTGGGCGGCGGCCAAATCTCCGTCGGTGCCTTCATCCGCGATTACCAAAACGCCTTTGTCGCCACCGTGGCGCGGCCCACCGACGAATTTCTCGCGACCTACGCCCTCGATCCCGACACTTATGCGGAGTACGACGTCTCCACGAATTACAATAACCCCGAAAACGTGCGAATGCATGGTCTAGAATTCGACTACCAGCAGCCGCTCACCTTCCTGCCGCACTGGGCGCGAGGGATGCGGTTCTTCGTGAATGCCAGCTCCCAACGCGCGAAGCGGTCCTTCGACCAGTTCCTAGATATGAATCCCTTTGTGGCCAACTTTGGCCTCAGCATCACCCGGCCGAAGTGGAATCTTCGCATCAATGAAAACTACCGCGGTCTCCAGCGCCGCGCCGCCGTCATTGGCCGCAGCATCGAGCCCGGCACCTACAACTACCGCCCCAAACGTCTCTACATCGACATCAGCGGCGAATATTTCATCACCCGCCAGCTCGGCTTTTTCGTCGCCCTGCGCAATTTCGGCGGGGCCACCGAAGACCAGAAAACCTATGGGCCGAACACGCCGGTCTATGCGAAATTCCGCCAGCGCGACGACTACGGCGGCTCGCTTTGGACCGCCGGGATCAAGGGCACGTTCTAAGCCGACGCCATTTGGCTCGGAAATCGCCGTTCTTTCATCCATGAAGTCCTTTCTCGTCCTCGCCGCTAGGGCAACGGCGCTCGGCCTAGTGGCCTCCTGGTCTGGAGCCGCCGCCGAAACCGCGCCTCGTTGGTTCAAGGGCAATTTGCACACCCACTCGCTCTGGAGCGACGGCGACGATTACCCGGAGATGATCACCGATGGGTATAAACGCGCGGGCTATCACTTCCTCGCGATGTCGGACCACAACATCATGGCGGAGGGCCAGCGCTGGTTCGCGATCAAGCCGCCGGCGGTCGTGGCGGGCAAAGTGGTGCAGCGCGGCGGCGGGGTCGTATTGGAAAACTACGTCGCGCGCTTCGGCGCCGACTGGGTCGAGCAACGCGAGGTCGCGGGCACGCGGGAAGTGCGGCTCAAGCCGCTCATCGAATATCGCACACTCTTCGAGGAGCCGGGGCGGTTTCTGATGATTCCGGGTCTTGAGGTGACGGCAAATTGGAAGCGCCCGGCGACGGCCACGACGACGGCGCAAGGCGGGCCGGTGCACATGAATCTCATCAATCCGCGCACCCTCGTTGCGCCGGTCGCGGCGGATAACGCGCTCGAAATCATGCAACGCACGGTCGAAGCCGTGCGCGTACAGCGGGAGGAAACGGGGCAGCCGATGTTTCTCCATCTGAATCACCCGAATTTTATCTGGGGCGTGACCGCGGAGGAATTGATGCAGGTGCACCACGAGAAATTCTTCGAAGTTTATAACGGCCATCCGGGAGTGCATAACGCCGGCGACGTCGCGCACCTGAGTAACGAAGAGATTTGGGACGTGGTGCTCACGCGCCGGCTCGCGGAGCTGAAGCTCGACGTGATGTATGGCATCGGCGTCGACGACTCGCACCACTACCACGAGCAGATGCTCGGGAAGAGCAATTCGGGCCGCGGCTGGGTGATGGTGCGGGCGCGCCACCTCACGCCGGAGTCGATTATTTTGGCCATGGAAGCGGGAGATTTTTACGCGACGTCGGGCGTGACGCTGAAAGAATTGACCCGGACGGCGACGACGCTGGGGCTGGAAATCCAAGCGGAGCCGGGGGTGACCTACGTAACGCAGTTCGTCGGCACGCGCCGAGGCCACGATCCGTCGAGCCAATTGCTGCCGCCGCGCACCGGCGATGCCTCGGCGGCGAGGACCCTGCCGCACCGCCGCTACAGCAAAGACGTGGGCGCGGTGTTGGCCGAAGTTAAGGGGTCGACGGCGAGCTACACGTTGCGCGGCGACGAGATTTACGTGCGCGCCCGGGTGATTTCCTCGAAGGCGAAAGTGAACGGCAGTGTGGCCGACGAGTTTGAAACGGCGTGGACGCAGCCCGTGGTGGGAGCGATGAGATAGGCCTTTAAAAAAGTCAGGGGCGGTGATTTTCGAAATGCCCATTAAGACCGGAGAGGTGTCCAGTTGGCGTGTGGGCCGACAGGATTACCCCGAGGTAAGAAATCCATCTCGCGTGCCTCTGAGCTGTTTTGAGACTGGCGCCCGTGACGAGGTTTCGAGGTGTCCCGTTGGCCAAAAAATTTCCTTCTCGCGGCGCCGACCCAAAGCCGGAGGCTCGTTTCGTGGTTCAGCTTTTTACTTCGAACCTCTGCTCTGCGGCAACCGCTGCCCGGACTTCGTCGCTTGGATATAATTAAAGGTGGGTGGCAGTTGGTTTTTTCCAGCCGGAAAGCCGGACTTGCTCCACCAAAGCCATGTGCGGGACCGTCAGAGCGGCGAGTCCAACGAAGACCAACTGGATAATTTTAGCATCGAGTGAAATCTCACGAAGAAAATACCAAGCGAGAGCAGACCCACCCAAAACTCCCAGCATCGGTAAAAGGGCGGCGGCGAGGAGCCGGTAGAGGGAGGACCGGTCGGAATAGTCCATCGACCTAAGGATGTGCCGGGCGCTATGCATGCCGCAGAAAAAGACAACGAAGGAGATGAGAGGCGGAGCCACGATCGCGAGCACACCGACGGCGCCTAGTTCCACCGCGGCCAACCAATCCGAGCGTACGCGTTGCAGACTGGCTAGAACTAGGCCGACGACCCACGGCCAAGCGAGCAGACTGAGCCATGGCACTATGATCGCGGCAGACTTTTCTCCGGCAAGAAGTGCAAAGAGTCGCGCGATATCCGCGGCGTGGAGAAGAGCGGGCAGGATTATGATCGCGCCGCCATAGAGGGTGCGGGTGGGCCACGGAGTTCCAGCCGCAGGATCGCCTGAAAAATGCGCGGCTGAGATGATGAGAAATCCGATGAGAAACAGCGCGGGTTGGAGGAGCCACAGGCCAACCACCAAACCGGAGAGAAGCAGGTAGATTACGCCAAACCGAAACCAGCCTCCGAGTGTGCTAATTCCGTAAAGCCGATGGGCGAAAAGCGTGTCGAGTGCGCCATGAGGCACGCCGAGAACGACGATGAGCGAGGCTACAACAATCAATTCGATCCGCTCGTCGAAACGTCCAAGGACCAACGACGACGCCGCAAGAACAAGGGCGACGAGACTGAAGACCAGACCTTGGGTTCTCTGAGCTTTCATCCGGCGGCACGGCCCTTAATCGACCTTCGAGATGAAACCGTTAAGCTGATCTGAATCTCCCTTAAGAAAGGTCCGGCCGGTAAGGCCGAGACGATGGCCGCGTAGTCGGCCAGAGTTGGGCAATCACTCATAAAACGGATGATATGGCCGGAATTTTTCATCGCGAACAGTTTGAAAAAAAGGTCCGGGGCGAGGTCGGGCCTCGCCCGAAGAACGCGGAGAAAGAGGCCGTCCATGGTCCGGAGTAGCCACGGGTCCGGGGCCTGCGCTCTTGGCGGGTGTCCGGCCGATAGCGCGGCGGCGCAGTCTTCAGCCCAGCGTTGAATCCGCTGGAAAGCGAAACCCGAGGCCGCGCGCACACCGCCCCCGGCCACGCCGGCGCGGACAAAGGTAGCGTCCATATTTTGAGCGGGAGTGGCTTGGCCCATCGGCAGTATGCCATGCTCGGAACGCAGCACGGAAAAACCCGTTTCACCCACCCACTGGCGAACGAGGCGTCCCAACCTTTCCGCCAGTTCGCTGGGACCGAGCGGCTTGGGCGCAAAGACGGTAGCCTCAATCAACGCGCGGTGCTTTGAAAAAGGGAGCAGATAGAGAAAAGCGATTTCGCCCTTATAACTTGAGGAAAAATCCATGAGGGTAGCGGATTCGGGATCGAAGCAAGCCGCGTCACACGTCACTTCGTGGCCCGAGAAAGATTGCCACAAAATAGCGGATTCGCGCTCAGGCCGGGGTGGCGGACGGGTATCAATAATCTGTTTCGCGTAGCGCACGCCGGTGCTCGTCTCAATTCGCCAGCGACGATCCTCTTTTTGAGGCTCAGCGATGACGGTCTCGTTCATCGCGAGTTCGATCCGAGAAGTTTTAGCGATCGCCTGGGTAGCGGCAGCGTAGAAGGCGGCCGCGGGTATCATCTGATAAGGCGCTGCGCGACAGTCGACCGTGACCCGACGCCGGTGGTCTGCGACCGCGACCGAGCTCCAACGATGCTGAACGAGATGGCGCAGACGCGCATTTCCATCATCCCAGAAACACCAAGTCCGGTCCGGGGCATAGAGCGCCCTACCCTCAAGCACCACTACGTTGGGACCTTCCACACCCGAGTCTGCGAGCCGCATGGCTAGACTTAAGCCGGCACACCCGCCGCCGAGAATTGCAATATCGTTATCGGATCGCATGGCTCGGTTCGATGTAAGGAAGCCCGAGCAGTGCAGCATGCAGGCTGGCATCATGCCCGAACGGCTTGCGCCAAAAAAATCCTTGGCCGGATGCGCTGATCAAGGCACCGACGGTTATCCCGACCTTTCGACGATCTGAAACCATAATCCGACCCTCCCAGAAAACCGAATCCTGCGCTCTTAACTTGGTGCCGATCGCGCGATAGACGCGGCTGGCGACCAAGATGCCGCTGCGGGCGCGGAGCGGCAGGTAAGCCAGCCCCATTTCACCGCTGGCGTAGTGCCGATCCGCACGAATCAGCAACGTCTCCACCCCTTGCCGGAGCCGGGGTCGGCTCGCCACGGCGGGCGCGATCAGTTCCTCCGGGCCGAGATCACCGATGAGAGAGGCGGGAAGGTAGCGACGATTTGCGGCCGCGTCCTCCGCGATGTCCCGACAGATATTGGTCAACTGCATGGCAATTCCCAGATCGATGGCATGGGCGAACGCCTTCGGATCGGATACATCGAGCACGCCGCACATCATCACTCCGACGGTCCCGGCCACCCGGTAGCAATATTGGAGCAGGGCCGCTTCGTCTGGGCTGCGCACGAGATCGAGATCGGAGAGGAGCCCTTTGACCAACTCGACGGCGATTACTGGGGAAATTCGACACTCTTGCATGAGCTCAATCCCATCTCGAATCACTGGATCTGAAGAGACTCCTGCGGCGATATCTTGGCTGGCCGCACTCAGTTTAACCCGGGCGCTCGCAACCGAGGTTGCCTCATCTGCGAGATCGTCGAGGTGACGGCAAAAGCCGTAGAGGCGAGTTGCTCGGCTGGCATGAACTGGGCCGAGCAGACGTCGCGCCCAATAAAAACTACGACCTTTCTTCTTCAGCGCGTTTTCGGCGGTGGCCAGAGCGACGCGGTTCGTTGCCGGCTTCACGCTGAGGATGCCGCCGGGATGAGCGCATCCACGACTTTGGCCGAGCAGAGCACACCGGGCAGCCCTGCGCCCGGATGAGTCCCGGCACCAGCCAGGTAAAGATTACGGATGCCTTCGGCCCGATTGTGAAAGCGAAACCAAGCAGACTGTCGAAACAACGGCGCGACGGAAAACCCAGCCCCGTGCACGCTCAGGTAGTCGTGGGCGAAATCGTCCGGTGTTTTGTAAAAATCCGCGGTCATGGTCGCGGTCAATCCCGGCAGAATCGTGCGATCAAGCGCCGCTACAATCCGGTTGCGCAAGCGGGGGCCTTCGACCGACCAATCAATTTTGGCCTGCTGGTTTGGCACCGGGCAAAGCACGTAAAAACTATCGCAGCCCGGAGGCGCGAAACTTGGGTCGGTTGCGGTCGGTCGATGCAGATAAAGGGAGAAATCTTCCGCCAGAATTTTACGATGGAATATATCGACGAGCAGTTCGCGATAACGTGAACCCATCCAAACGGTGTGATGGGCCACCGCCGGGTAAGTCCGAGTCGTCCCGAAATAGATCACAAAAAGTCCCATTGAATAGTGCGCCGCCGCGAGTTTCAACCGGCTCGCGGCGCTCTGCTGCGCCGGAGGAATCATCGCGCGATAGAGGTGGGCGGCATCGGCATTCGAGACGACTACGTCGGCTTCCAGTTTCGTTCCATTCTCCAAGCAAATGCCCGTGGCCCGCCCCTGTTCGATCACGATGGAATCAACCGAGGTATTGAGTTGGATCTCGATGCCGTGTCGCTGCATCAAACCGCGGAGTGCAGCCGTGACCGCCCCGGTTCCGCCCATCGCGAAGTGCACGCCGTAAGCCCGTTCGAGAAAATGAATGAGCCCGTAGATGCTGGTCGTATCAAATGGGTTGCCCCCAACCAACAAGGGTTGGATTGAAAATGCTTGGCGCAGTTTCTCGCTCTGCAAGTGGCGCTTCACCATCGTCCACACGGTCTCGTAATTGCGCAAACCGACCAAACGCGGGACCTGCCTAAGCATGGTCGATAACCGGTCGAATGGCTGGGCGGAAAGCTCGGTGAAGCCTACGTCGAAAATACGGCGGGAGTGGGCTAGGAGAGCGAGGTAGCCCTCGCGATCGCGCGGTTCGATCCGGCTGATTTCGGCCAACGTATCCTCCAGCGTTCCGCCATAATCAAAATGATCCCCATCGGAAAATTCGAAACGATACCACGGTTTGAGTGGCACTAATTTGAGGGAATTCTCCATCCGCTCACCGAACAATCTGAACAGTTCTTCAAGCAAGAACGGCGCCGTGATCACCGTGGGACCGGCGTCGTGGCGGAAGCCCTCCCGCACGTAGACCTGAGCCCGCCCACCGATCATTTCGCACCGGTCAATCAGCCGAACTTCGTAACCTTTTGCGCGTAAGCGCAGCGCCGAGGCGATCCCACCGAAACCGGCCCCGACGACGATTGCCTGCATTCGAAGTGTCCCGACCCGTCACAGACGCTCACTCATAACTCGGGCCAATTTGCCCAGCAATTCGCCAGCGCCCAGCGGCAGTCGGCCAGCTGCATCCATCGCAAATTGTAGGTGCCGTGATCCGATTTGGCGCGCGAGACGGGCAGCCTCAATCGGAGGGTGCTCGATCTGAAGAACATTTAAGATGTTTAAAGAAAGAGGGCCGTCGATTTCCGCATCTTCGAGATCGTCGACGATTTGATAACCGATGCCAAATGACTCGGCCGCTTCTTGGGCCAGACCAAGCGAATCGCGGACGCCCGCGCCCAGTAAAGCCAGTTCCAATGGAAGACTGAGTAAGGCTCCGGATTTGCCAGCAACGATTGCCTCATAGCGGGCTAGTTCGGTGACGGGCCGCTTGCGAGCCGATAGGTCGCCGCATTGGCCACGGATTACTTGAGCAGTCCGCCGATGAATCAGGCGGACCATGTCCGCAATTACAGCGGGTCGGGAAAATTGGGCGATCGCCGCATAGGCCGCCGAGAGGAGCAAATCTCCCGTCAGCACGGCCACATCTGCACCGTGGGAGGCTAAAACTGTAGGAACTCCGCGACGGAGCATCGCGCCATCGTGGAAGTCGTCGTGGACCAGAGAGGCGTTGTGCAAGAGCTCCACCGTTGCACCGACGACAACAGCATCATCTTGGGACAGTCCCACCCGAATTCCGGCGTCGAGCCCGAGCTTGGCGCGCACCCGATGGCCGCCGGACGCAAGATGCGCTAGGGCCGCGCGACCGGTATCAAAAGAATCAAGATGGGCAGCCGTCGATTCAGAGACTAACTCCACCAGTAGCCGCTCAACCCGCAAAAGATGCTCGGCGGAAGAAAAATCCGCAACCGATTCGGCGAGCTGCATGGGCGCGTTCATAACTGGGGGTGATAAAATTCCGGTCGAACGCCAAAAAGAAGCAGCGTTTCGACCGGAACTATGCAGGCCGATTACTTTGCGGACGCTTTATCGGACTCAGAAACCGCGACCGTCCAAATAATCACGCCGAAGGCGATCTTGTTCACGACGTCGGCCAGATTATAAACAATGTTCAACATCTTCATGCTGCTATCCGGACCGGAGCCAGTCAGATAGCCGAGAAAATAACCGATCGGGTAAATCGCCCAGCCGAATACGACAATGGCGCGCATCAACTTGAAGGCGCTTTGAACACCAGCGGGAGCTGAATCGGCATTAATTTTCCCAGCTTGGCCGAAATAAATTTCCCAAATGATGAACGCCCAACCGGCCATACTGATGATAAATGCAGGCCAAGGAGCCATGTAACCGGCCTCGCCCATAAAGCCCGCGACGAGCATGACAAGCGTTCCAATCATCAGACGCCAAAATACGCCGGCCGGGACCTTGGTGATAGCCGACAGGATCAAGTAGAACTCCACCATCAGCAGTGGGACGGTGATGATCCAGTCGATGTAGCGGTAGACCGTTGGCGTGGCGCCGGTGGCCACCCACACATCGCGCATGTAGAAGTAGTGCCACGCGGCCACCATCGTGACCAGACCGGACACCGTCAGCGAGGTCTTCCACTTCGCCGTTACCCGTTGGGTTTCGAGGAAGAAGAAAGCGGTCGCGGCGACAAGCGCCATTGAGATCATCCAAAACGATACCCCAACGAAGTCGTCGGATTTCAAGTTGGAGCCCGCTGCAGCGAAGGCGTTGCTCGACGATAATAGACCGATTAGAACCACTGAGAGGGTCCTAAGTTTTTTTGATTTTAGTGTGGTTAACATGAGGAAAATTTTTTGGAGAAAGGTCTTGGTTTCGACGCAGCGAAACGTGGGTCTCGGGGTTTGAACCTGCCGGTTGATTGGCTCGGTGAATTGGATTTTAGGAGATTTTCGGGAAACGAATTTCGAAAAAGCCGCAGGGCTTAATCTGCAGAACCGAGATGATTACTTGGGGTCTTAAAACTAAGCGGTGAACAACCTCGGGGTGAGACGCTCACTGAAGGGCACCTAGGGATTTGGGAAGCGTGTGACAGACAATCCATCGGGCGCTCATTGGGGCAAGTGAGAAGTGCAACATATTACATCATCTAATGCTTAGTGTTGATTTTGTTTTAAATACAAAAACGCTGGCTTACTACGCGATGGGTGGGCCCCTGCTTGGGCGCATCCCGGGCTAAGAAACTGATTCTTCTGGAGGTGTTGTTCTAAACAGAAGCAGGCGATTGAAAGAGTCGCCTCGAAAACGCGGAATTATACCAACGTCCCTTGGTAAATAGCCTGTCATTGCGCGAAGCGCGCCTCGCAATGACAAACGTCTAGAAATTAAGGGACGTTGGTGTTATTCGGACTCGGCGACGGGGCTTTTCCTAAACCCTGGCCAGAGTGATAAGTAGTTTCGTGATACCAACGTCACATGAGATTTGGACTTTTCTAGGCCGTCCGCTTGCGGACGCACCGAGCGCCTGCAAGCAGGCTGCCTACGACGGAAAGTCTAAAAACCAAACGGCGCTGGTATGAGACGCCTCAGGCTGTAGGCAATTTGGATGGGAATTGTCACCACCTGAGCTTGGCGACCAAAGGGACGGTGTCGTGCGCAGCGTTTCGTGATTTTCGCCAGTGCCCTTGGGCGGAAAGAGTTTTTCTCGGTGATCGAACGGCGCACTTTCTGTCCGACCGCCAGAGCTGAAAGGCCGCGACGGGGCTTGTTCAGCGCGTTGAACGACCCATGAGCTGATTCGCTATTCGGCCGCCGCCAGAATCAGCTCCACCAGCAGCGGCCGGTGGTCGGAGGCGACGGCTTCGGCGATGACGGTGGAGGAGAGAACGCGCCACGTGGTCGCGGGGCGGAGGAGGACGAAATCGATCCGCGCCTTGGGGTTTTCGGCCGGGCTGGTGGGCGCGGGCTGACGGGCGGAGGCATCGGTGAACGGTTGGAGCACCGCCTGCATGATGCGGGTTTCGGGGCGGGCGTTGAGATCGCCGATGAGAATCGTGGGGGTGGCATCGGCGCCGAAGAGTTCGATCAGGCGCGCGGCTTGTTGCCAGCGGGCGGTGTCGTCGCGCGTGGCATCGAGGTGCGTGCCGACGAAGCGGAACGCGGGTTGGCCGGGCGGGCGCACGATCGCAGAGATGGCAATGCGGGGCTCGACCTTCGCCGGGTTAGGCAGCGGGTGAATGGTGAAGTCAGCCAACGGCCAGCGGCTGAGCAGGGCTTGGCCGTAGGCGCCGCTTTGGTAGTCCATCGCTTTGCCGTAAGCGACATGCAGGCCGGTGAGCCGGGCAAGTTCGGCGGCCTGATCGACGCCGCCGGTGCGCGTGGTTTTCTGGTCAACCTCTTGGAGCGCGACGACGTCGGCGCGGGCGGCGGTGATGACGCCGGCGAGGCGGACGAGGTCGAGTTTGCCGTCCACCCCTTCGCCGTGGTGGATGTTGTAGGTGAGAACGCGGAGGGTCGCAACCGCAGGCGAAGATTCGGCGGCGGCAAGGGTGAGGACGGCGTTGAAGCTAACCGCGATCCCAATGAGGAATGGGCGAAGGAGCATGTGAGAAACGCTCGCCGTTGAGCAGTGGCGAGGTAAAGGCAGGAGCGCGCGTGCTCGCGGTGGTAGCGCCACGATCGCCCGCGAGCGGGCTCCTACCTCGTCCTCGACCCGGCTCAGAGCTTGGCGGCGGCCTTCGGCTTCGTGGTCATCTCGAAGTCGTCGGTGCGGAACGGCGTGACCGGCAGTCCGTCGGCGGAGAAGAGATTGCAGACGGGGTTGTCGGCCCAAGCGTAGCGGACAGCGACCGGCGCGGGCACCTCGGGGTGCGAGACTTCGACTTGATTGGGGGCGATGATTTTGCCGGCGGCCCAACGCCAGACGCGGTCGGCGCCACAGATCGCGAAGCCGCGGGCCTCGGTCACGTCGAAGGCGCGCAGGGTGCTGCCGAAGCAATCGAGGGTGACGACGATTTTGTCGCCGGCGACCTTCAGGCTCTGATACTCGGGGCTGCGATAGGGGAACTTCAGGCCGTAATCTTTCACGAGCGCCCAACGTACGAGTCGGGAGGCGACATCGTATTTGTTGCGCGGGTGGATGTCGCGGGCTTCGCCGAGATCGGTGATCACGGCTTGGCCGGTGTTGGGCAGACTCAGGGTTTTGGTCTGCGTCTCGCGGAGCTCGGCCCAGTCACTTTCGCCGGGCGTGGCGGCCTCGGCTTTGAAGTCGGCGAGCTGCGCCCAATAGAACGAGAAATCCCCCTGGCCCTGTTCCTTGCGCCACTGCTCGATGAGGAAGGGGAACAACGCGGCGTGTTCGTAAGCGCGGCCGGCGTTGGATTCGCCCTGATACCAGATGACGCCCTTCAGGCCGTAGCCGAGGGTGGGATTGACGACGCCGGCAAAGATATTTCCGGGGCGGGCGTTGCCGGTGAGCCAAGCGGCGGGATCGGCCGGGGCTTTGGTGGCGGACTTCTTTTCGGCTTTGGTTTTCTCGGCCGCGATTTTTTGGTCGGCCAAGGCTTTGGCGAAATCGACCTTACTTTTTTCCGAGGTGAGGTTGGCTTCGCGTTGGCGGGTGTTGGCCATGAGGAGGGCGAAGCGCGGATCGTTTTCGATCGTCTCGCGGCGGACCCATGCTTCGGCGGCGGATCCGCCCCAAGCGTTGTCGATCAGGCCGACCGGCACATCGAGAATGTCGTGCAGATAGCGGCCGTAAATGTAGCCGATGGCGCTGAAGTTTTTGACGTTGGCGGGATCGGCGACCTCCCACTTGCCCTTGAAATCGGTTTTCAAATCCTGCGTGCCGACCTGCGGGACGGAAACAATGCGAAAGTGCGGGCGGCGGGCGCCGGCACCTTCGAGGTCGCCGGTGTAGGTCTGCCCGACGGACCATTGCATGTTGGACTGGCCGGAGCACATCCAGACCTCGCCGATGAGCACGTCTTTGATTTCACGGCGAGCCGCGCCGGAAACGATGGTGAGGGTTTGAGAGGTTTTGTTGGCGGGTTGGGCAGCGAGTTTGACGGTCCAGCGACCATCGGCGCCGGCGGTGGCGGCATAAGATTGGCCGGCGAACGAGACCGTGACGGCGGTGCCGGGGGTATCCCAACCCCAGACCGGGTTGGCCAATTTTTGCTGCAAGACCATGTGGTCGCCGAAGATGGCGGGGAGCTTGAGTTCAGCCCGGGCTACGGGAACGATGGCGAGGGCTAAAGAGCAGAGGAGGAGAACGGGTTTTTTCATGGGGAGGGGATGATCATGGCGCCGCGAAGGGGCGCGGAGGCCAACGAGTGACGAGATCAAAGCAGCACTTGCGCGCGTCAACTCCAAGGTCGTCGAATCAAAAGAAAAAGCCGGACTGAGCGGCTGGGCACTGAAAATGTTCTGCGGCGTCCTTCTCCGCATCGGGCGCGAGGGGAGATTGTCACCTTCTCAGTCAGCAGAGATAATGGTATCGCGTAAATCAGCTCCTGATACCAGCGCCGTTTAGTTTTTAGACTTTCCGTCGTAGGCAGCCTGCTTGCAGGCGCTCGGTGCGTCCGCAAGCGGACGGCCTACAAAAGTCCAAATCTCATGTGACGTGTTGGTGTAAGGAATGATTCAATAACGACGTCATTTTTCTATTTTGACATCAACTAAACATGAGCTACGGGTCTTGGCATGCCAAGGAAAGCCTCCACCCACCGCCTCGAACCGGATGTCCAGGCCGGCTTGGACCACCTCAGCAAAGTGCTCCACCGGCCGAAGAACAAATTAATGAACGAGGCGGTGAGTCGCTTCGTTCAGGAACGAACGCTCCAACTGGTCCAAGAGATGGAGTCCGTGATCAATTCGTTGAAGGAATATCAGCGCAACGACCCGGATTTTGAACGCGCAATTGAGAGATTGGTAAATGATGAGATCGCGCAGGTCGGCGCAGACCCATTAGAGGGCCGTCCGGCCGGCGCTGTGCAGGCGGAAATTCGCGGCCTGCTCCATGCCTGATTGGGACGAAGACAGCCCGAAGTTGAGGCATAATCTGCGCGGGTTGCTCCATCGGATTCGGGATGACGCGCGGCGCCGGGTTAAGCCAAGTCTTGCGGCTACACGCAGCTGGCATCTGGAATTTCTCGCCGGTTTGACCGTCCCCAATATTGGTGCGGTCGGAAAATTTCGCGGCGAGCCAGGGCTCGAAAATGTCGAGGTCGAGATTGGCTCGCGCCGCGGTATGGCATCACGCGACGTGGTTCCAGCGCTCGTTGCCTTTGAACAAGTACTCCAGACCGCGGTTTCACGACTGGACGCCTTGATTCTAGCCGGAACCGCGCTTGATGTCGACCAGCTGGCCGCGGTTATAGATGTGTGTGCGTGGGCGCACTCCGAGTGGGTCCGCATCTATCCATTTCTCAATGGTAACGGTCGAGCGGCGCGTCTTTGGGCGAATAGTATCGGCATGAGATACGAACTTCCACCTTTCGTCAGTCCGAGACCACGCCCGGGCGGCGGATATGAAGCCGCCGCGGAAGCCGCGATGCAGGGAAAATGGCAACCCACGGCCACCGTTTTCCGACACATGCTCGCAACAGCTTTGCGCGAATCTTGATCGCCTTAGCTCGGTCGGGACCATCCGGCGCCGGAAACTGCAGCAACTACCCTGTCCTCTTTCTCTGCCAAAACAGGCGCCAACAGGTTCTTGTCTTCCCCCTTCAACTCATTTGCGCGAACCCGGCCTAGCCGAAAAAACGAAAACGCCGAGAAATCTGAACGGCTCGACCCGAGGTCGAGCCCTACAAAAACGCAAAAGAATCGGGCCGATTGATATGATTGTAGGGCCTCACCTTGCGTGAGGCCGTTCCCTCTTTGGCGCCCAACGGCCCGACGTTGGTCCCACTCTCGCAACGACCAACGTCTAGAAATTAAGGGACGTTGGTATTACACTTCCAACTGCGGGCGCGTGGACTCGGGCCAGTCGATGTGGTAGAACTTACCGCGGGGCTTGTCGGTGCGCTCGTAGGTGTGGGCGCCGAAGTAGTCGCGCTGGGCTTGGAGCAGGTTAGCCGGCAAGCGGGCCGAGCGGTAGGCGTCGTAGTAGCTCAGGGCTGATCCAAACGTCGGGATGCTGATGCCGCTCTCGACCGCGAGGCTGATGACTTTGCGCCAGTTGGTCTGCGCTTTTTGGATGGTTTTGTTGAAATAACCGTCGAGGAGAAGATTCGCGAGCTTCGGGTTGCGGGCGTAGGCCTCGGTGATCTTTTGGAGAAACGCGGCGCGGATGATGCAACCGCCGCGGAAGATCTGGGCGATCTGGCCGAAGTTGAGTTTCCACCCGTATTCGCCCTGCGCGGTGCGCATGAGCTGAAAACCCTGCGCGTAGGAGCAGATTTTCGAACAATAGAGGGCGTCGTGGATGGCTTTGATCAGCTCTTTCTTCTTGGCCGGGGAGACTTTCTTGATCTTCGGGCCTTTGAGCACTTTGGAAGCGGCGACGCGCTCTTCTTTGATCGCGGAGAGACAGCGCGCGAACACGGATTCGGCGATGGTCGGAGCCGGCACGCCCATGTCGAGGGCGTTGACGGAGGTCCACTTGCCGGTGCCTTTTTGGCCGGCGGTGTCGAGGACGATGTCGACGAAGGGCTTCTTCGTCATCGGGTCCTTTTGCTTGAGAATATCGGCGGTGATCTCGATCAGGAAGCTGTCGAGGGCGCCTTTGTTCCAAGTGGAGAAAATCTCACCCATTTCGGCGGGTTTGAGGCCGAGGAGACCCTGCATGAGGGCATAGGCCTCACCGATCATCTGCATGTCGCCATACTCGATGCCGTTGTGGACCATCTTGACGTAGTGGCCGGCGCCGTTTTCGCCGATGTAGGTGGTGCAGGGCACGCCGCCTTTGACGGGCTTGCCGGGAGTGGCGCCCATGATGGGGCGACCGGTCTTGCGGTCGACCTTCGCGGCGACGGCTTCCCAGATGGGCTTGAGCTCTTTCCAGGCCTCGAATTCGCCGCCGGGCATGAGCGACGGGCCGAAACGCGCGCCTTCTTCACCACCGGAAACGCCGGAACCGATGAAGCGGAGACCTTTTTCCTTCAGGGATTTCTCGCGACGAATGGTATCGGTCCAAAGGGCGTTGCCGCCGTCGATGATGATATCGTTGGCCTCGAGCAGCGGGATGAGGCTGTCGATGACCGCGTCGGTCGCTTTACCGGCTTGGACGAGGATAATCATCTTCCGCGGCTTGGCGAGAGACTGGACGAATTCCGGGAGGGTTTTGGCGCCGATGAGGCCGCCGGGAGTGGAGGGATTTTCCGCGACGAACTTTTCCGTCTTTTCGACCGTACGGTTGAAAACCGAGATCTTGAAGCCGTGGTCGGCGATATTGAGGGCGAGGTTTTGACCCATGACGGCAAGGCCGATGAGTCCAATGTCGGAGTGCGTTTTGGCCATAAAAGGGCGAGAGAATTACCGATCGGTTGGCGGGAAACCAATCTGATTTTGCGGGTGCGGCGGAAAAAGTCCCGGCCGAACGAGATGCTCCGCGCGGCCCGCTCAGGCCGCAGACCGTTTTGCCGCTTGGACTTGCAGGTGGTTTTCGAGGGGAAAAGTGGGGCTATTTTCTCCCCAAAAGGAGTCATGAAATTCAGCTCGTCGCGCTCGTAGATCCAACTGAACCCGAGCCCGGTAATCGCCACGATGCCCGCCATGGCCAGCACGATTTTATTCACCGCGGCGAGTTTTCGCAGGATAACCACCAAAAGAATGAGCAACAAAACCGCGACGCCGAGGTTGACCCAAAAGGCGTTCGGAATCTCCCGAACTCGTTCGAGGGCGGCAGAAACGAGCGGAGACATGGGGGCGCAAGGAGGCTCCGGCGAATGAGACGAGGGGAAACCGGCGGATGGAAACGCCGGCTTAACTTTTCACCGCCGCAGCGTGGTCGCCCCTTGTGGCGCAATTGATCCAAGCGGTATCCCCGTCGGCATAGTGCTCCTTTTTCCAGACGGGCACGCGGGCCTTGGTTTCGTCGATGACGAAGCGGCAAGCATCGAAAGCCGCGCCCCGGTGGGCGGCGGAAACTCCGACCCACACCGCAAGATCGCCGATGCGCAGGGAGCCCACGCGGTGGATGCAGACCGCACCCACGATGGCGAATTTCTCCCGGGCCTCGGCGAGGATCCGCGCTCCTTCTTTTTCTGCGAGCGGCGCGTAGGCCTCGTAGTCGAGTGCAAGGACCGGACGGCCGTCGTTGTGGTCGCGCACCCAGCCTTCAAACATCACACAGGCCCCCGCGTGCGCGTCGGCGAGTGTGCGTTGCAAAGCGGCGGGATCGAGAGGCTCGGTCGAAATGCGAAACATTTTGAAAATATAATCTCCCAGCTGTCGGCGTCGTTTAACCGCCGGCTACGGGCGGGATAAACACCACGGTTTGCCCGTCGCGCAAGGGCGTGTCCCAAGCGACGAAGCTTTCATCTACGGCTGCTCTCACGCGGTCCCGCGGCAGTGAGAAACCGTGGCGCGTGCGCAATTCGTCGTAAAGCGCGGCGGCGGTGGTCGCGGGGGTCGAGAGGGTCTCGCGGGCGACGCCGCGCTGCTCGCGGAGAATGGCGAAATACTGGATGTGGACCGTGATCATGTGCGGACGCCGGCCGTGACGAAATGACTCTTCCCACCGGTTTTTTCGAGCAAGCGCACGTCCTTGATCACGATGTCGTGCGAGACCGCTTTACCCATGTCGTAGAGCGTGAGGGCGGCGACGGTGGCACCGGTCAGGGCTTCCATTTCGACACCGGTTTTGGCGTGGGTTTCGGCCGTGCAGGTGATCACGACTTCGGTCGAGCCATCGGCGGCGGACGGGCGCTGTTCGATGGTGATTTTGCAATCGTCGAGCGGGAGCGGGTGGCAAAGAGGGATCAGGTCAGAGGTGCGTTTGGCGCCCATAATTCCGGCGAGGATCGCCGTCTGAAATACCGGGCCTTTTTTGGTGGCGATGTCGCCATCGCGCAGGAGGGCGGCCAGCGGCGGCGGGAGCACGACCACGGCCACGGCTCGGGCGACACGGTGGGTCACGGCCTTGGGGCCGACATTGACCATCGCGGGCTGACCTTGGGCGTCGAGGTGGGAAAGCATAGTGTAGCGCGGAGTTTGCCCTCGATTGTCCCGGCGTAAAGCCGCTCCTAACGCAAATTTACACCCACGGGGTAAATGCCACCACGGTTCCCACCGGGAACTCCGCCTGATGGGCGGGCAGTTCGACGAACCCGTCGGTCCCAACGAGGCCGGCAAAATCGCCCGAAGTATTCACCTCGTCCGGGGTCGCGAGCAATTCGGCGCCCGGTCCGCTGCTGAGTTTCACCGGCAGCAGGCGAGCGAGCTTGGGCGGGAAACTCACCGGAGCCGCCAGCGCGACGAGGCGTGGCCGGATCGGGGCGGCGCCGCTGGCGTGCGCGAGTGCCGGCAGCACGTAGCGGTGGAGACAGGTGGTGCTCGAGACGGGATTACCCGGCAGGGCGAAGACCGGAGTCGAGCGCGCGCTCAGGCCGAACCAAAACGGTTTGCCCGGCCGCTGGGCGACACCGTGGAAAAGCTTTTTCACGCCTTGGCGAGTGAGTTCATCGGGGAGAAAATCGAACTTTCCCTTCGAGACGCCGCCCGTGAGTAAGAGCACATCGTATTCGGCGAGTAGGTGCCAAAGCAGATGTTCGATCTCGTGACGCACATCGCGGACGTGAAACCGTTCGACGCGCGGGTAACCGGCGAGGATGAGCGAGGCGCGCAACGCGTGGTCATTGCTGCGCCGGATTTGGTGCGGGGCGACATCGGCTTCCACCTCGACGAGTTCGTCGCCGGTCGCGACCACCGCGATCTTGGGCGAATGCGCGACGGTGAGCGCCGCGTAGCCGCACGCCGCAGCCACGGCGATCTCGCGACCCGTCAGGCGCGTGCCGGCGCGCACGATTACTTCGCCGCCGCGGTGATCGCCGCCCCGCCGATGCACGGCGTTGCCGGCGAAAAACTTCGCCGCGGCTTCGTTCACCGTCACGGTCGTCCCCGGGGTGGCGCGGGTGGTTTCCTCGTAAGGCACGACGCAATCCGCGCCGCTCGGCAAAACGGCCCCGGTCATGATCTCAACGCACGCGTCGGCCGATTCACCGAGCACCCGCGGCACCATGCCGGCCGCTTGCACGCCTTCGGTGCGAAAGGTCCGCGCGCCGGCCGCGAGGGCTGACGCCCGCAACGCGTAGCCGTCCATCGTCACGCGGTCGAAGGGCGGCAAATCGCGGTCCGCGCACAAATCGGCGCGCAAAATGCGCCCGTGGGCCGCCGCGAGCGGGCAATCCTCGCGGTGAAGGAGAGGAATATTTTCGCGGATCAACCGCTCGGCTTCGCCGGGTGTAAGCATGGAGAGCGTGAGGTTTATCGGTCCGGCGGTGCGCGGAGCGAACGAAAATTCGTCGTTTCCTTTGCTTTGGTCCGTTGGCCACATTCTCTCCTTTCCAATGTCCGGCCCCGTCGACCAACTCCAACGTCCGCTGCGCGATCTCCGCATCTCGGTGACGGACCGTTGCAATTTCCGCTGTCCCTATTGCATGCCGAAAGAGGTTTTCGGCCCCGGCCACGCCTTTTTGCGCGATCCTCAACTGATGACGCTCGGCGAACTCACCCGCATCGCGCGGGCGTTCACGACGCTCGGTGTAGAAAAAATCCGGCTCACCGGCGGTGAACCGCTCCTGCGCCCCGATGTCCCCGACCTCATTCGCGCCCTCAAACAGGAACTGGGCGTGCGCGATGTCGCGCTGACAACCAACGGCTGGCTGCTCGAAAAACTCGCGCCGGCCCTCCGCGCGGCGGGTCTCGACCGCGTCAACGTTTCGGTCGATTCGCTCGACGATACCACCGCCGGCAAGCTCAACGGCCTCGGCTTCAGCGTGGCCCGGGTGCTGCGCGGCATCGATGCCGCGGCGGCGGTCGGCTTGCCGGTGAAGATCAACTGCGTGATCCAACGCGGGGTGAACGACGGCGAATTGCTTGAGCTCTGCGATTATTTCCGCGCCCGCGGCCACGCCCTCCGCTTCATCGAGTTCATGGATGTCGGCAACACCAACCATTGGACGGCCGAGCGCGTCGTGCCGGCCCGCGAACTCGTGGCCCGGATCGGAGAAAAATGGCCGCTCGAGCCCGTCGGTCCGGCCTACCGCGGTGAGGTGGCGGCGCGTTACCGCTACGCCGACGGACGCGGCGAGATCGGCCTGATCAGCTCCGTGACCGAGCCGTTTTGCCGCGACTGCCACCGCGCGCGCCTCTCGGCCGACGGCAAACTCTTCACCTGTCTCTTCGCTTCGCTCGGCTGGGACGTGCTGGGCTGCCTGCGCGCGGGAGCCGATGACTCCGAACTCGCCGCCTACCTCGCCCGCATCTGGCGCGGCCGCGAAGACCGCTACAGCGACGAACGCGCCGGCCTGCTCGCCGCCGGCGAATCCCGCGCCAAAATTGAGATGAGCTACATCGGCGGGTGAGCTACGTTGAGTGATTGAACCTTCAATCCGCCGCAGCCCAACCCTCCAAATTTACTAACCACGGCTGCACCCAAATTAACCCGGATAAAGCCGGGGAACCGGCTTCACCTCGTGGGTGAGTCGTTCGCTGCTCTCATCGGTTTGGTATCCGTGTCCATTCGTGTGCAGTCGTGGTTCAACTGCCGTTTTTGGTTTGGAGGGATTTAGGGAGCGATCAGTGGAATAGACTCGTTGCGATTCCGCCGATAGACTCTGAAATCCCGCCCATCGGTCGTCAGCACGCGGCATCGCGGATGCAGTTCGCTCAGGCGGACCAAGCAGGCGTCGGCCAATTGGGCACGACCGTCATAGCGGGTCATAAATGCGCGGATTCTTCCGGCCTCCTTCGGCAGTAGGGGCACTACCTCGAGCGCACCCAATTCTATCATTTCAAAAATTCGCGCCGCAGCGGCGCCACCGCCCAACAAATAGACCGCCTCCGATACTATGGCCTCGCATGTGACCATCGGACCCGGAAGTTCTCAAAAACGCGCTACCGACCACGTGTGCTACTGATCACTCGCGTCCAAAAATCCGACGAGAGCCCCGGTATCGAGCAAGATGCCGTTAGGCGCGGCCATAGCCGGCCAACGTCTTGATTTTTCGCCCCGTCTTCACGCTGCCAGCAAGATGCCCGACGAGGTCAGTCATCGATTTTTGCTCCGGATCTACGCGTTTGAAAACATAGACGCCGCCACTCGCGTTCCGCACTAAAACCTCCTGACCGCCGGCGGCTGCCTTGCGATGGCGAGCGAGATTTTGGCTGAATTCTCGGAGAGTGGTTGTCACGTCGGACACGCTTGTCCGACACCAAAACGCGTCAAGTCCTACGCCGCCGCGCGCGCCCGCGTCGTCGCCAGAATCTTCAGCAACGCCGCGAAATCCTCTTCGCGCGAGCCGCTGTGGATCACGAATTCAAATTTCGGCGCCTCCAACAACTCCGCTTCAGCCGTCGCCATCCGCCGGGCGATCTCGGCGGCGTCGTCTTGACCGCGGTCGAGGATGCGGGCGACGAGTTGCTCATGATCGAGCAAAATGAAAATCGTGGCCATCGCCCGTTGCAGCACAATCGAGTGCTCGGCCGCTTCGCGCAGGCTCGCCACACCTTGCACGTCGAGGTTGATCGCGAGACTTTGTCCGCGTTTCAGCGGCTCGAGCACGCTGGCCGCAAGCGTGCCGTAGCGGCGCTCGCCATGGACCCAGGCCCATTCAAGAAACTCGTCGGCCGCGATCTTGGCGTCGAACTGCTCCGGGATGAGAAAATGATAGTGAACCCCGTTGATCTCGCCCGGACGCGGCGCGCGGGTCGTCGTCGTGATGACGCGTTCAAAGCCCGGCACTTCGCGCACGATCCGCTCGCAGAGGGTGCTCTTGCCGGAGCCGGCGGGGCCCGCGAGCACGAGCAGCACCGGCGGCGGGTTGGCGGGGAGAGACGGGGGAGTTGAGGCCGACATCGCCGTTCAATAGGTGAAGGCGACGCCGCAGAGCAACAGGCCGTAGCCTGCGGCGATGCCGCCGGCGACCTTGGCGCGACCGGGCACGATGAAGAGCCAGTTCAGCCAATCGCGCATTCGCCATGGCTGGGCTCCGAGCCAAATGGCCGCCGCGATCCCGGCGTAGACTACGCTCACCATCAGCAGTCGTTGAGGCTTGGCCCACTCCATGTAAGCGGCATCGAGCAAGGGCGTTGCGGCCAGCAACATCAGCGCGCAAAGTCCGCGCACGGAGAGAAAATCTGGGACGCATTTGAACGCCGCCGCCGCGACGATGAGAAACCCGCCGAAGAGGATGTTTCGGTATTCACCCATGTCGGCCATCGAAAGATGCCAGATATTGTAGAGGAACCACGCCGCGCCGGTGCCGAAGAAGACATACGCCGCCGCCGTGGACCGGGGAAACGATTTCAGCGCCGCGCCGACCAGTGAATTGCCCAACAACAGAGGCACACCGAGCGTGAGCAAAATCAGGCCGGGAATGAGGGTGGCGAGAGTGAGTGACATGGTTCGAAATTTCGTCCGCTGCGATGACTACGCTTCGACACCAGCGAGCACCAGCTCGCCGTAGAGCGTGCTCACGCTTGCGCGGTCGATCTTGAGCGACACGAGCTGGCCGATGAGGCGGGGGTTGGCGTCGAAGATGCAGACGCGATTGCCGCGGGTGCGGCCGGTGAATTTTTTGCCCGTCTTGTCCGGTCCCTCGACGAGGACCTCTTCGACCGTGCCAACGAGGGTGGCGTTGCGACGCACGGAGTTTTGCTGGAGCAGGCCCAGCAGCGTGGCGTTGCGCGCCTCCTTTACCTCGTCGGGAATCTGGTCGCCCATCTCCGCTGCCGGTGTGCCGCTGCGGATCGAATACTTGAAGACATAGGCCATGTCATAGTTGCACCGTTCAAACAGTTCGCGGGTCTGCTCGAACTCTTCGTCCGTCTCACCCGGAAAACCCACGATGATGTCCGTCGAAAAATACATGTCCGGCCGCACCGCGCGCAGTGCCTCTACGATCTCGAAGTAACGTTCGCGGGTGTAAGGCCGGTTCATCGCCCGCAGAATGCGGTCACTGCCGGACTGCATGGGCAGGTGCACGTAGCCGCAGAGCTTCGGTAGCCGGCCGTAGGCGTCCACGAGGTCCTGCTTGAAGCCGCGCGGATGCGGCGAGGTGAACCGAATCCGTTCGATCCCGTCGATGGCACTCACGCGTTCCAACAATTGCACGAAGGGCGAAATCCCGTCGGTGTGCGCGTAGTCGCGCCGGCCGTAACTCGTGACGATCTGGCCGAGTAGGGTCACCTCGCGCACGCCGCGCTCGGCCAGCGCGCGGCATTCGGCCACGATATCTTCCATCGGCCGCGAGCGCTCGTCGCCGCGCGTTTTCGGGACGATGCAGAAGGCGCAGTCCATATTGCAGCCCTGCTGAATCGAAACGAACGCACTGATCTGCGGCGGCACATCCACGCCGGCGTTTTCGGCCCCACCGGCCGCGTTGCTCTCCGCCGCCACATCCTGTGACAACACATGATCGCGAATCGTGTTCTGCGAGCCGGCTTCTTCCGCGATGTCCACGATGCTCGTCGCCAACGGCACCCCCGCCGCCCGCGCCGCCCGGATGTTTTCCAGATACTCCGGCACTTGGTGAAATTTCTGCGTGCCCACGATCAAGTCGACGTCGGGCAACTTATCCAAGAGCTCGGCCCCGCGGTTCTGCGCCATGCAACCGAGGATCCCGAGCACGAAGTCAGGCTGGTGACGTTTGCGATGCGCGATGTTAGCGGCCTTACCGATGGCCTTTTGCTCGGCGGCGTCGCGGACGCTGCAGGTGTTGAGCAGCAGCACATCGCAATCGTGTTCGCTCGCCACGATTCGATAGCCCCGGGCACGCAACATCGCCGCGACCGCCTCGCTGTCGCGCTCGTTCATCTGACATCCGTAGGTTTTGATGTGGACCCGGTTCATCCGTAGGAGGGGTCTAAGTAAACACGCCTTCCCGAGGGTCAAACGGTAAACCTTTTCGCGCGGGTCTGGCCGCCATCAACCACGCTCCCTCACCGTTGATTCCGCACCCCTACTTTTCGCCGAAAAAAAGCGCGTTTTTTTTCGCCCCTCGACCACGCCTTCCTCGCTTCGCCAGGCGCAACGCGCACTTCGCCGCAACCCACTGCTTTTTGTGCTTTTTATGGTAAGAGTCCGTCGCCGCCTGCCCTCCCCTCTTCCTGTTCCACCGCACTTTTCTTGGCTCCGCCTGTCCTACCCTTAACCATGCGCCCGCTTCATCGCCTTTTATTTCTCGCCGTCACGCCCGTGTTCCTCGCGGCGCAACCGGCCCCATCGCCCGGTTCCCCGCCGGCTGCACCCGCTCCGGCCTCCGCGCAACCCGCCGCGCCCACGACCGACGAACTTCTCCAACTCGGCCAACAACTCTTCGACCAACTCGCCCCGCCGGAAATCAAGGCGCAGTATGAGTTCCCCTCGAAGCAGCAGTGGGACGAATTCGCCGCCCGCCTCCAAAAGGCGCTCGAGGGCGACGACCTCAGCGCCCTCGCCGACTACGCCCCGCAAGCCCGCGCGGCGCTGCCCGCACTCCGCCTTTTTCCCGACTACGCGGACTACGCCGATTGGCTCACCGCCCGCCTCGACGAACTCGAAGCCGCCGAACAAATCGTCGCGCCCAAACCCACCGCCCTGCCGCCCAAGCCCAAACCCCAGGCCGCTCCGTCCCCACCGCGACCGCAAACCTCCTCCTCCCCAATCGAAAATCGAGTTACCGAGCGAAGCGACAGTTCAGCTTCAAAAATCGAAAATTTCCCAACGATCCCCCACTACGATCTCTTTCTCGCCCGCGCCCGCACCACCCCCGCGCCGGGTCGCGCCGCCGCGCTGCTTCCCGCCCTCCGTGCCGCCTTCATCGCCGAAGGCGTCCCACCCGAACTCGTCTGGCTCGCCGAAGCCGAATCCACCTTCAACCCCAGCGCCCGCAGCCCCGTCGGCGCGCGCGGCCTCTATCAACTCATGCCCGAAACCGCCCGCGGCCTCGGCCTCAGCACCTTCTTGCCCGACGACCGCACCGACCCCGAAAAATCCGCCCGCGCCGCCGCTCGCCTCCTCCGCGCGAACTATGAAAAATTCGGCTCCTGGCCCCTCGCCCTCGCCGCCTACAACGCCGGCGCCGGCCGCGTCACCCGCTTGTTAGAAAAAACCTCCACCAAGACCTACGCCGGCATCGCCGCCGCACTCCCCGCCGAGACCCGCCTCTACGTCCCCAAAGTCTGCGCGCTCGTCGCCGTCCGCGGCGGCGTGAGCCCCGAAAAAATCCCCGCGCCGAATCGCGGCTAATACCAGCGCCGTTTGGTTTTTAGACTTTCCGTCGTAGGCAGCCTGCTTGCAGGCGCTCGGTGCGTCCGCAAGCGGACGGCCTAGAAAAGTCCAAATCTCATGTGACGTTGATATCAGTCAGTTCGCTGTAGGCCCGACCGGTGGTCGGGCTCCGAGGTCGTCCAGATTGTCTCCAACCCCGAACACCGCCCGCAGCCTTGCTCTCCGCCTCATCTTTGCCACGTTTCCGCCCATGAGCAACGTGACCGAAATCGAGGCCGCTTTGGAAAAACTCCCGCCCGAACAGTTGCATGAAGTCGCCGCGTGGCTGGAGACCCGCCTTGCGCCCGAGACCCCCGCCATGCTGGCGGCGCTCGACGACGGTATCCGCTCGCTTGAAACCGAACCCACGGTCTCCGCTGTTGATGTCCGCCAAAAGATCAAAAAATGGGCTACTGGGTAGTTTTCGCCGCGCAAGCAGACCGTGATTTGGAGACCATCGTGCGGTTTCTGGCCGAGAAGAATAGCGCCGCTGCCGAGAGGCTGGGTCACGCTCTTGTAGACGACGCGCTCACGCTTGTGCACATGCCCCGCCGTGGTGCACCGGTGCTAGCCCGCCCAAGTTACCGTAGAATTTTCCATCGGCCGTGGTTTCATATTTTCCATCGGATCGACGAAGCAGGCCTTCTGATCGAAATCGCGCGTATTTGGGATGTGCGCCAAAATCCCGCAAGCTTCAGCCTATAGCCACGGAAGCCTTCCGCACCCTTACGTGCAGAAAATACGCGACTACCTGCGCGTCCTGTAGGCTTGGATTCGCCAGCACCGTCGCATCGTCCGGTCGCGGCTCTTCCACGCGCTCGATCACAAACCCCGCCGCAATCAGCAGATTGATCCACTGGCCTAGCGGACGGTGGAAACGCGGTACCTTGAACATCGGCAACCGCTGCCGCAGCGCGAGCGGAGCCGTCCCGAAAATCCACTCGTCGATCTGTCCGCGCGTCTCCGAAAAGTAATCCCCCACTTCCACCGCAAACGTGAGCTTCCGCTCGTCGCGGCAGTTGCGCCGGTGGGGCGGATTGAAACACGGGTGCAGAATTGAAAACTGCAAAAACCCGCCCGGCCGCAGCACGCGAAACGCCTCTTCCACCACCTGCGCCGTCTCCGGAATATCCATCAGGCTCATGCAGCCGACCGCGAAGTCGAACGACGCCGACTTGTAGGGTAACTCCACCGCACTCGCGTGGTGATACGTAATACCGAGCGGGGCGCGTTGCTCTTCCTCGCGCGCGTGGCGGATAAAAATCTCCGCGATATCCAGCCCCGTCATCCGCGCGCCGCGCTGTGCGATCAGCCGCGTGTTGTGCCCCTCGCCGCAGCCGATATCCAGCCCCTCCAGCCCCTCCACCGGCGGCAACAGCGCCAAGAACGCCGGCGTGTTCAGGTGGTCGCGATAGGTGTCGTAGCCCGCGCGCGCGAGCTTCGTCCAAGCCTCGGCGTTGCCGTTCCAACAATCTCCGACCGTAAGGTGATCCATGGTGTGAAGTAAAAACAGGTAACCGCTAATTTCCGCTAATCCACGCTAATGCCGAACCGATCTTTGCGACCACCCCCGTTTGGATTTCCGGCCTTTCCGGTTATCGACGGCGTAACCGTTGGCCTCTCAATCATCGGATTTCCCGGTTTAAATCGCGTTGTCTCCCCGCCTTCCACGCCGGACGCTCTGCGCATGACGACCCTCCCCGTTCCGTCCCGCACCGCCTCCCGCCCGCGCCCGTTTCGTCCCGCCGCCTGGCTCCTCCTCAGCCTCACCGCACTCCTCGCCGGCGGCTGTTTTTCGGCCGGCTCCCGCGGCCCGCGCAAGACCGAGCGCTCCAGCAGCGTCGTCGCCTACCTCTATCCCAACCAGGCCAATCCGCTTCCGCCCACTTCGATCCCCGTGCTGCGACTACCCCTGCGGGTCGGCATCGCATTCGTGCCGGGCGTCTCCGATATCTCCGAGCAGCAAAAGACCTTGTTGCTCGCCCGCGTCGCCGCCGAGTTCAAGGGCCTCGACTACATCCAGAGCATCGAGATCGTGCCCTCGACCTACCTGCGAACCGGCGGCGGTTTTGATAATCTCAACCAAGTCCGCTCCCTCCTCGGCGTCGATGTCATCGGGCTGGTCGCCTACGATCAGGTGCAGTTCACCAACACCAACTTCCTCTCGCTCTCCTATTGGACGATCGTCGGCGCCTACATTTTTCAAGGAAACAAGAACGACACGCAGACGATGATGGAAGCCGCGGTCTACGACATCGCCAGCCGGCATCTGCTCTTTCGGGCGCCCGGTGCCAGCCGCGTCGAGGCGGGCGCGGCCGCCGTTTACGTCCCGCAACGCCTGCGCGAAGACAGCGGCAAGGGTTTCGATGCCGCCACGACCGAGCTTATCGCCAACCTCAAGCTGCAGCTCGCCTCGTTCCGCGAGCGCGTGAAGAACTCTCCCGGCGAAGTGAAGATCGAGCACAAGCCCGGCTACACGGGAGGCGGCGATCTGGGCGGATTTTTCGCGGGGGCGCTTGGCCTGCTCCTGCTCGCCCGTTTCGCTCGCCGATATGTTTAAATAGGTTATCGAAATAGGTCCGAGTGCGGGTCTGTCGTGGCATGGGCGTCCCGCCCATGTTCCGAACCCACGGGCGGGACGCCCGTGCCACTTTTGGATCGCGCCGCACGCCATCCACTTTTTTGACGCCCACAAACGCGCGACTTCGCCGGCTGCGGTGCGCGGTTCCCAACGGCCGTTCGGTTCTACCGCGCGTTCGATTCTTCTTCTCGGCGGCCTCCGCATGGCAGATCGTTTCGCCCGTGTCCAAGCCGTCCTCCCGCCTATCGCTCCTCGCGCCTAACGCCACGATCCCGTGGGCCAGCCTTGGCTTCGTGGTGCTCGCGCTCGGCGTCGCCACCGCGCCGGCCCTGAACCCCGGACTTCTCTACGACCGCGTCGCCTTGGAGCGCGGCGAATATTGGCGGCTTTGGACGGGGCACTTTGTGCACTTCGGGCTGAGTCACCTGTTGTGGAATCTCGCGGTCTTCGCGGTCGCGAGCATCTGGGCGGAGCGCGTGGCTCCGCGCCGGGCGAGGGTGCTTTTGATCGTGGCTCCGCCGATGATCGGCGTCGCGCTTTTCGGACTCGATCCGAACTTGGGATTCTATGGCGGGCTCTCGGGGGTGACGGCTGCGATGCTGACGTTTTTAGCGTTCGCCCAACTCGCACGGATTGCGGAAACCGAGGCGGCGGCCGCCGTGGTGGTGGCCGGCGCGGAGACCCGGCCCGCGCCGACGTCCGACCGCTGGTTTTGGCGAACGGCGTTGGCTCTGATCATCCTGAAGATCGCGGCGGAATTTGCCGTGAGTTCACCGCTGTTCGCGCGATTTGCCTCCGAAGGAATCCAGCCCGTGCCCCTCGCCCACCTCGCTGGCGTGCTCGCCGCGACCTACGTGCAGCGCCTGCGTTTTCGCTCAAGACTCCTCGGTGGTCAGCCGCGCTGAATTCTCGTCGCCTCCGGGTGGGAGACCGCTTTTGTCCGCTCATGGGATTTTTCAACCGCTTCGCTGGAAAGAAATCATCGCCTGGCTCCGCGCCCGCGTCCAAGCCGGCCGCGTCCGCGCCGTCACCTGCCCCCGAACCTTCGGCCCTCGCCGGTAACGTCCTCCCGCGCCTCGCCGCCGCCCGCGAGCGACTCGAGGCCAAAGATCTCCCCGGCGCGCTGGCCATTTATGAGGAAGTTCTCGCCGCGGCCGGGGAACGCGCGGATGTCCTCGTCACGGTCTCTGGCGATCTCGGCTCCACCGGGCACGTTGCCCAGATCGTCGAGCTCGTCGCACCGCGCTATGACGCGCAGATCCACGGCCCGGCCACCGGCCTCAATCTTCTCCAAGCCTACCTCGCGCTCCGCCAGGCCGACGCCGCGCAACACGTGCTCGACGTGCTCTTCGAGCTCAATCGCCCCGAGCTCGAAGACCGGCTCCACGGCTTCTCCAATGCGATCGCCGAGCTTATCGTCTCCGGGGCCGCGCCCTTGCCCGCCTACGGCGGCGCCCCGGATTCGGCCGACGGCTCCGCGCCGATCGCACCCGCGATCGCTAAGGTCGATCTCGTCAGCATCAGTAAACCGATCTGGTTCTACGGCCTCGAACCGCTCGCGGAAAAAGTTCTCCCACCCAAAGGCTCCCGGCTCCGTCGCATCGCTTTTGCCCAGTTGGCTCTGCCTGGCGTTTATCCCGATGTGCTCGCCGCCCAAGCCCGGCCCGAAGACGAACTGGGCCGCCTCTCCCGCGCGCTGCCGCTCTGGTTCGCCGAGACTTTTTATTTTTCACCGCACTACGCGCCCATCGCAGCCGTCGGTGTGTTTCAACCGGCCGGGGGCGAAGCCAAACAACCGGTGATTTTCGAGTCCGAATGGACCACCGAAAACCTCCGCCAGCTCGTCGATTCGCCCAACGGCGAAGGCCTCGACTACGTGGTGACCGGCGCGCTCCAACACAAAGCAGGCGACTTCGAGCTGATCTTGCGCCTCTGGGAGATAAAGAAGTTCCGGGAGCGGAAACAGTTTATCGTGCGCTGGACCCCAGCCACCGCCGAAGCCGAGCTGGCCAAGCTCCACGAGCAACTCCGTCTTTTCATGGAGTGGACGCCTGAAAAAGCCGGCGTGCCTTATGCGGTGCCGGGCTCGCCCCGCGTGTGGCTCGACATGCTGGGGGCCGCGCTCGGGTTGTTTCTCGCGGAGAAAACGCTGTTGCCGAAGGAGATTCTCCCGCCGCTGGAACCGACGTTTAGCGGATTTGCGCCCCACGCGATGGACAACGCCCACGCGTCGCTGGCGTGGCTCACGACGCTCCACCGCGCAAAGGCCCTCGGCCTCGCGCCGGCGATGACCGAGGTGATGCTTTCGCCGAATCCGACCGTCACCGAGGCGCGCGGGTCGCTCGGGTTGTAGAACCGACCGGTAGTCGGGCGTTTTTTTCACCCGCACCCGCCACTCCTCACTCGCCCCCGGACGTGCGTTGCTCTTGGCTCTCACGCCCATGTCTCCGCCTCCTGCCACCGCCGATCTCCGCATCCGCGCAACCAAGCCGCTGCTCGCGCCCGCGATCCTAGAGGAGGAGATCCCCCTTGACGTCGCCCGTGCCGCACTGGTCGCCCGCACGCGCCGCGAGGTCGGCGCCATCGTTACCGGCATCGATGACCGTCTGCTTGTCGTCATCGGCCCGTGCTCGATTCACGACCCTATCGCCGCGCTTGACTACGCCGACCGCCTGGCGCCCATCGCCCAAAGCCTCGCACCCGACCTCCTGGTCGTCATGCGCGTCTATTTCGAGAAACCGCGCACGGTGGTCGGTTGGAAGGGCCTCATCAATGATCCCGATCGCGACGCCTCCTACCAGATCAACAAAGGCCTGCGCCTCGCCCGCCGGTTGTTGAGCGATGTCACCGGCCGCGGCCTGCCCGTCGCCACAGAGTTCCTTGATACAACCTTGGGCCAATACTACGCCGATCTCGTTTCCTGGGGCGCCATCGGCGCACGCACCGTTGAGAGCCAGATCCACCGCGAGCTCGCCTCCGGTCTTTCGATGCCCGTGGGCTTTAAGAACCGCACCGACGGCGATATCCAAGTCGCCATCGACGCCATCCGCTCCGCGCGGCATCCGCATTGGTTCCCGTCGCTCACCCGCGATGGCGCGCCGGCCGTCATGGGCACCACGGGCAACGACCACACCCACCTCGTCCTCCGCGGCGGTTCGCGCGGGCCCAACTGCGCCGCCGCCGACATCCGCGCCGCCGCCGCGCTCCTCGCCAAAAACCAACTCCCGCCGCACGTCATGGTGGACTGCTCGCACGCCAACAGCGGCAAAGACCCCGCCCGCCAACCCGCCGTCGCCGCCGAACTCGCCGCGCAAATCGCCGCCGGTGACCGCGCGATTTCCTCCGTGATGATCGAGAGCAATCTCCTCGGCGGCGCGCAGGACTATCAGGCCGCGCCGCTCGTTTACGGGCGAAGCGTCACGGATGCTTGTCTCGCATGGGAGGACACGCTCCCGATCTTCGAAGACCTCGCCGCCGCCGTGCGGCAGCGCCGCCGGTGAGCCTACCAGCGCGGCCGAAGCGGTCCGACGGACCTTAAGAATTTTCCTCTGGGCAATTTCACACTCTTGCCTGCGACCGGATAATCACGATACTCATTTTTTTAACGAAACGCCCTTTGTCCTGCTCATGACCTCGTCTGAACTCATTTCCCAACTCCGCTCGCTCGGCAGCGAGGCCGGCATTGCAGGCCAGAAACGCTTCGGCATCGAGCCGAAGACTCCGATCTTAGGCGTTGCCGTGCCCGTGCTGCGCGACCTCGCCAAGGCCCATCGGCTCAATCACCCGCTCGCGCTCGACCTCTGGATCACCGACATCCATGACGCCCGCATTCTCGCCACGTTCACCGCCGATCCTGCCCGCCTCACCCGCGACCAATCTGAGCGCTGGGTACGCGAGTGCGATACCTGGGCGCTCACCGATGCGCTCGCATTTTTGGTGGACCGCACGCCCTTCGCCGCGACCAAAGCCCACCTCTGGAGCACGCGCCAAGGCGAGTTCATGAAACGCGCCGGGTTTGCGGTGATGGCCGGCATGGCGATCCACCGCAAGGAACTCACCGACGATGTCTTCCTCGCCTTTTTGCCCGACATCGTGCGCGAGTCGGGCGACGATCGTCTCTACGTAAAGAAAGCGGTGAGCTGGGCCCTTCGGCAGATCGGTAAACGTAACCCCGCGTTGCGCAAAGCCGCCATCGCCGAGGCAAAACGTATCGCCAAACTTGCCGCCCCCTCCGCCCGCTGGATCGCCAAAGACGCGCTCGCGGACTTAAAGAAGTGAGTCAGTAGGGCCGAGTCTCCGACTCGCCCTCCGAGTCAGAGTGTGGTGTGGGAGCGACTTTAGCCGAGATCCTGGGCGATCGCCACGCCGGAGTCTGCCGGCCCGTGGCCCCCTTGCGGCTTCAACCCGCGCTCTCGGTGATCGCCAGTTGCCCGCAGCCGGCGGCGATGTCGATACCCCGGCGTTGGCGGACGGTGCTGGGGATTTTGAACTCCGCGGCGAGGACGTGTTGAAACGCCTTTGCGGCCGCGCTGCGCGTGGGTGCGCCGGCATAGCCGTCCGTGGGATTGAGCGGGATCAGATTCACCTGCGCGTCGAGCCCCCTCAGCAGTTCGCCGACGGCGCGGGCGTGGGCCTCGGAATCGTTTTTCCCCTCGATCAGCGTCCACTCGTAAAAGATGCGGCGGCCGGTCGTCTCGCTGTAGGTGCGGCAGGCGGCCATGAGTTCATCCAGCGGCCACTTTTTTGCGGCGGGCACGAGGGAGGCGCGCTCGGCCTGCGTGGCGGCGTGGAGCGAGACAGCGAGGTGGAGCGGGCGCATTTCCTGGGCGAGGCGCAAAATCCCCGGCACGACACCAACCGTGCTGAGCGTGATCCGCTCGGCGCCGAGCGCGAGGCCGGTCTCGTCGCGGAGAATGTCGATGGCCGTCATGACTGCGTCGTAGTTATGCAGGGGCTCGCCCATGCCCATGAGCACGATGTTCCGGAGACGTTGTGGGTGTAGGCCGGGCCGTAGAACCGCCCGCCGGTCGGTTTCCGAACCGGCCGGAGCCCGACTAACGGTCGGGCCTACAAGAGCGGAGAGCTTCAGCGTCCGCGCGACGTGCACGGCTTGGGCCACGATTTCACCGGGCGTGAGATGACGCGTGTAGCCCATCTGCCCGGTGGCGCAGAAGACGCAGCCCATCGCGCAGCCCACCTGCGAACTCACGCACGCCGTCACCCGGCCGGTGAAGCGCATGAGCACGGTCTCGATTTTTTCGGCGTCGGAGAGCGCGAGGAGATATTTATGGGTGAAGCCGTCGCTCGAGGCAGTCTCGAGCGCCGTGGGCAACACGCCGAGGTGCGTCTCGGCGGCGAGACGGGCGCGGAGTTTCGGCGGCAGCTCGGGCATCGCGTCGAGCGAGGTGGCGAGCTCGATGTAGAGGTAGTTCCAGAGCCGCGCGACGTGCACCGGATTCAACTCCCAACGCCCGAGCTGCCCGCGAAGTTGCTCCCGGGTGAAATCGTAGAGGTTAAGGCGCGGGGCGGACATGACGCGGGCGAGTGCAGCGCGTTATCGCAGCGAGGCGAGTGCGTCGGTGATGGCGACACTCTGGCGTTGGCGGTCGAGGAAGAAACTAACTTCAGTGTAACCGGCGGTCTGGAGGTGGCGGAGGGCGGTGGGGTAGTTGTCGCCGACGCGAACGGGGCGATGGGCATCGGCGCCGATCACGACCGGGATGTTGCGCGCGCGCATGAGGGCGAGCATCGCGGAGCCGGGATTCATCTCTGGGAAGGTTTTGTTGAGGCCGCTGGTGTTGAGTTCCATCGCGACGCCGGTGGCGGCGATGCGGTCGAGGGCGCGCTCAATGTCGGGCTGGATGCGGGCGAAATCCCAATCGGCGGGGGACTCGTTTTTCACGAGATCCGGGTGGGCCACGGTATCGAAGAGCCCGGACTCAGCGGACTCGGCGACATGGTCAAAATAAGTGCGTTGGTAGGCAAAGGCATCGCCGGTGAGAAAGCGGGCTTTGTAGGGAATCATCTGCATGTGGACGGAACCGAGCACATGATGGAGCGGCACGCGGGCGTGCAGATCGCGGAGCCAAGTTTCAAGGCCGAAACCGGGCAAGTAATCGCTTTCTAAGCCGAGGCGAATATCGACCCGGCCGGCGAATTCCTCGCGGGTGCGGGCAACGAGATCGACGTAAGCGGGAAATTCTTCGGGGCTCATCCGGTATTGAAGGCTGAGGCCGTCGGGGAGCGGGCAATGACAAGTAAAGATAATGCCCTTCAGGCCCCGCGCCTCGGCTTGGGCGGCATACTCGGCGGGTGTGCCGTGCGCGTGTTTGCAGAGGGTCGTGTGGCTGTGAGATTCGTAGAGGAGCGGTGGCATGGAGGCGGCGGTGCAGAGCGTGGGTGCGAAGGCCGGGGGGAAAAGCGTGCGCCAAGGATTCGTCGGCGCAAGGGCGAGGTTCATCCCGGGCCGAGAGGAGTCGCTCCCGTTCCGGGCGGGTTTTCCGTTTTGAGGCGCGGAGGGACTTTATCGCGGGCGTGAGGGGCTGACTCTCCGAGGGAGCGGGTTGGATGGCGCGAGCGACCTCGAGGCCCCGCGCGATGAAGCCGGTGTTGGCAGAGTCTTGGCCGCCGGCGTTGACCCGGCCGCCGAAATAAAACGCAGGGCGTTGGCTGGACGACGCGGACTTCGGTCGGGGCGCCAAGCAGAGAAAGCCGGCGTGCGCCCGAAGCTCAGGGTTTGGGCGGTGCTGTTTTCGGCGGCGGTGGCGGGGGCAAGTCGAAGGCGGGTGGAGGATCGATGGGTAGCGTGAGCGCGGGCACGGCGGGCTGAATTTTGCCGGGGACGGGGGCTTTTTGGACTGGGGCGGCGATAACGGAAGCGGGCGCGGCCGGAGCGACGGCGCGCGGGGGCACGAGCGCGGCAGAGACCGGGAGAAAGTCCGCGGCTTTTTTGGCGGCGAGTTCGCCTTCGATCGCGGGCGCGCGGGTTTCGGCGGCGCGGATCCATTCGAGGCGGCGCAACTTGAGGATGCGATCGCGCACGGTCTGCTCGGTGTTGCCGCCCGCACCGCGTTGGGCGGCGAGGATGATCCACGCGAGGCCCTCGGCGTAATCGCGTTTCACGCCGTGCGCGCCGACGTAAGCCGCACCGACGTTGAAAAAACCCTCGGGTTCGCCGGCGGCGGCGGCGGCGCGGAAATACTCGAGCGCGCGAAGACGGTCGCGGGTGACGCCTTGGCCCTCCTCGTAAACCATGCCGAGGCGAAACATCGCCGAGCCAACGCCACCGCGAGCGGCTTGTTCAAGGAGCGGCAGGGCGCGGGGGATGTTTTGGGCGACGCCGTCGCCGCGCAGGAGCTGTTCGCCGAGTTGGGCGCACGCTTGGAGGTGACCGCGGGCGGCGAAGGCCTCGAGTTCGGCGAGGTTGGTCCAAGGCACGCGGTCGGCGGCTTTCATCATCACGGGGGCCGGGGAGTTGGCGTTGGCGGCAGTGACGCTCGTGGTGAGGCTGGCCGGGACCGAGGTGAACGCACCGAGGCAAAGGAGGAATCGAACCGAAGGAGCGGAGAGCGGGTTCATAGGGTTATTTTTTTTCAACGTAATGACCGGACGAATCGTAAGGCGAACGTGAGCACAGGGGCGAAACGCGGGCAATAAAAAGGGCAGGTCGGAGACCTGCCCTACGAGACTGATCACGGCTTCAGGCCGCATCACGGGGAACTTCAGACGTCGTCGTCGGCTTTGGGGCCGGTGGCGGTGATGACGACCTTTTCCATGATCGCCTTGGAGATTTTCTCGGCGAGCTCGGGCTTCTCTTTGAGGGCGGCTTTGGCGGCGTCGCGGCCTTGGCCGACGAGCGCGCCCTCGTAAGCGATCCACGCGCCCTTCTTTTCGAGGATTTTGTGTTCGATACCGAGGTCGATGAGCGAGCCCATCTTGGAGATGCCCTCGTCATACATGATGTCGAATTCGACCTCGGTGAAGGGCGGTGCGACTTTGTTTTTGACGATTTTGATCTTCGTCCGGTTGCCGATGACTTTGCCGTCGGGAGTCTTGATCTGGTCCTTGCGCCGGATGTCGATACGCACGGATGAGAAGAACTTGAGGGCGCGGCCGCCCGAGGTGGTTTCGGGGCTACCGAACATGACGCCGATCTTTTCGCGGATCTGGTTGGTGAAGATACAGACGCAGTTGGTCTTGCTGACGACGGCGGTGAGGCGGCGCATGGCCTGAGACATAAGGCGAGCCTGGCTTCCCATGGTCATGTCGCCCATCTGCCCGTCGAGCTCGGCCTTGGTGATGAGGGCGGCGACGGAGTCGAGGACGATGACGTCGATCGAGTTGGAGCGGATGAGCGTCTCCATGATGTTGAGGGCGTCTTCACCGGAATCGGGCTGGGAGACGAGCAAGTCGTCGAGATTTACCCCGACGACGCGGGCGTATTTCGGATCGAGCGCATGCTCGACGTCGATGAAGGCGGCGAGCCCGCCTTTTTTCTGGGCCTCGGCGATCACGCTGAGACAGAAGGTCGTCTTGCCGGAGGATTCAGGGCCGTAGATCTCGATGATGCGGCCCTTGGGCAGGCCGCCGACGCCGAGGGCGAGGTCCACGGCGAGGGAGCCGGTAGAGAGGGTCTCGACCTTCATCTTGGCGTTGGAGCCGAGACGCATGATGGAGCCGTCACCGAACTGTTTGGTGATGGAGGAGAGGGCGAGCTCGATGTTTTTCTCGCGGGCGTGGGCGACGGGAGCCACGGCAGAGGTGGCTGTTTTGGCGGGAGCGGCTTTGGACATGGGAGGTGGGAATGAGGACGGAGGGTTCTTACGGGTTTCGAAATAGACGATAGGTAAGACATAGTGTGTCTTAGGCATCACCGTCAAGTTTTTATTTTGCCCAAACCGTGGGTCGGGGCGTCCGTGCGCCTTGTTATCGGAGCGAATAGGCTCCCTGTCCCCTCCCGATAACGACGAAAAGCCAGCCCTCATGCCGGCGGGGTTCGCGCTGGAAGAAAAAGGCCCACCACCGCCTGAAGTGCGGACGGAGAAGGCCGACGACCGCCCAACCGTCACCGCGAAGCCCGCACGTCGCAGGCTCGCGTTACCCGGCTCTCCCCTTCCCTACGGCGCGATTTTCGCCGCTTCGGCCGCGACGGAAAAGTCCACCCAGCGCGCCATTTCACCGAGCTTGGCCTTGGGCTGACTGAAGGGGAGTAGAGAGAGCCGCGAGGCAATTGCCCGACGCGCTGCTCTCTCTACTCTACCGATATTACTTTCCCGACCAGCCCACTCTCGTCTTCGATCTCCCGCCGCACGTTTCCGACGCTCGTCTGCCGTAACCCAAAATTCACTCGTGAGGTCGTGCATTTCGCCCGCCTCACCTCCAAGTTCCCAAAAATGAAGATTCTTTTGCACCCCGGCGCCGCTCTCCTCACCGCCAGTCTCGCCTTCGCGCACGACGCGGCCACCCACGCCTGGAAACCCACGCCCTACGCCGAGAAACTCGCCCACGCCGCTACGCCTTTGCCCGACCGCGTCGTGCTCACATGGTCCGGCGATCCCGCGACTACCCAAGCCGTCACTTGGCGCACCGCCACCAGCGTCGAGCGCAGCCTAGCCCAACTCGCTCTCGCCGCCGACAATTCCAAGCTCAAGGCCACCGACCACCCGGCGCGCACCGCCGATTTCACCTCCGATCTCGGTGAGGCCCACCTCCACTCCGTCGAGTTCACCGGCCTCACTCCCGATACGCTTTACGCCTACCGCGTCGGCGACGGCGCCAACTGGTCGGAGTGGTTTCACTTCCGCACCGCCAAACGCGAAGCCGCGCCCTTCACCTTCGTCTACTTTGGCGACGCCCAAAACGACATCAAAACCCACTGGTCGCGCGTCTTCCGCGAGGCCTTTCGCGATGCGCCCCGCGCCGCCTTTACGCTTCATGCCGGCGATCTGATCAATCGGGCCAACCGCGACGCCGAGTGGGGCGAGTGGTTCGGCGCCCCGGCGTGGGTCAATGCCACCATCCCCGTCTTCCCTTCTCCCGGCAACCACGAGTACTTCAACGAAGGCGCCAGCCCGGCCTCAGACCGCCGCTGGACCAAGCGCGACGGCACCGCCATCGACGTAAAAATCTCCGCCACCGCGGACAAAGCATCCGGCACCACCCGCGTCGTCGCCACCGCGCCGGGCGGCAAGACGACCCTCCTCATGCTCGACGACAAGGAGCTCATTGCCTCCGTGGACGCCGCGTTTACCGAGATCACCGGCTGGAAACCGGCCGAAGTCGTCGGCATCCAACCCGACAAAAAGCCCCTTGAAGACCGCTCTCAGAACCCCGGTGTGCGCACGCTCTCCGGTCACTGGCGCCCGCAGTTCACGTTGCCCGTCGATCAAGGTGCGCCCGCCGGCCTCGAGGAGACGTGTTTCTTCACCGATTACCAAGGCGCTCGCATCATCTCCCTCGACTCCAACCGCCTCCAAGCCGAGCAGGTGCCGTGGCTGCGCAGCGTGCTCGCAAAGAATCCCAACCGCTGGACCATCGTCACGTTCCACCACCCGATTTTCTCACCGGCGCGCGGCCGCGACAACCCCGCGCTCCGCGCCGCGTGGAAACCGGTCCTCGATGAATTCAAAGTCGATCTCGTGCTCACCGGCCACGACCACACCTACGCCCGCAGCGGCGATGTCTCCGGCAAAACGGCCGTCGTCGGCACCGCCAACATGCCCACCGGCTACAATCAAGCCTACGATCCCGCCATCGGCACGGTTTACGTCGTGAGCGTGAGCGGCCCGAAAATGTACGACATCTCCAGCGACGGCTTCGCCGTGCGCGCCGGCGAAGACCTCCAGCTCTATCAACTCATCACCGTGGACGGCGGCGAATTGCGCTACACCGCCCGCACCGCGACCGGCCGGCCCTACGATGCGTTCACCCTGAAAAAACGCGCCGGCCAGGCCAACCTACTCGTCGAAGCGCTCTCAGCCGAACAGCGCCGCAAGTAGGCGAACGGTCGCCGAACCCCGCCCTCCGGCCTGATCGCAACCGAGCGCCGCTCTAGCGTCGCTCTGAAATCCGGCTGTCGAACCGACCGCTGGTCGGTTTCCGGGGACAGGGAAATCGTCGGAAAAGATTAAAGCGTAAAACCCGCGCGTGGAGTGGGCCGCTCACCTTGAAACCACCGACCACCGGTCGGGACTACAGCGATTCGCTGATGCCCGCGCGCCGACGGGCTCATGACGTCAGCGTGGGCGGAGTCTACGTCCGGGTGCAACGCCCGGCTGAAGGCACGCCGCAGGCTTGCGCGGGGCCGGGGCCGCCGTGAGATTCCCGGCTCAACTCAATCTGCCCATGAACCTGCTTTACCCCCGCCTCGCTCCCTTGCTCGCCGCCTTCACGCTCGCCGCGTCGGCCCTCGCCCAAACTCCTGCCACCACGCCTCCCACGCCCGCCGCTCCGGCCGCCGCCGCGCCGGCACTCACGTGGCACGATGTCACCACTTGGGGCGTCGAGGGCCGCGCGTTTGCCGACCTCGAACGCAAACGTTGGTTCGACCGCTTCCCCGCCGTCGCCGACGGCAAGGTCACGGCCGCCGTCTGGAACCTCAGCCGCGACAG
>CAMCWW010000006.1:0-70816 GCA_945882935.1 Opitutus sp. GAS368 | reverse complement strand
TGTGGCTGGCGAAGGCGGAAGGCGGCGCGCACGGCAAGGCCGTCGTGGCGACGATTTTCAGCGACGATCGCGGCGCGACGTGGCAGCGCGGAGAAATCGCGGTGCCCAACACCGCCACCACGCCCGGCATGAGCGAGTCCAC
The DNA here is from genome assembly GCA_945882935.1 of Opitutus sp. GAS368. Lineage (GTDB taxonomy): Bacteria > Verrucomicrobiota > Verrucomicrobiia > Opitutales > Opitutaceae > Tous-C4FEB. Next base: position 70,674 of record CAMCWW010000006.1, on the reverse strand, counting down.
CGTCGCGCAGCTCAGCGACGGCCGCGTGATGCTCGTCGCGCGCAATCACGCCCCGGCCCATCGGAAGGTAGTCGTGTTCAGTCGCGACGGTGCGACCGGCTGGAGCCGCCCCGAGTTCGCCGAGGCGCTACCCGAGCCGATCTGCCAGGCGAGCCTGCTCAGTTACGCCGATCCCACCGCGCCGGGAAAAACGCGCCTGCTGTTTTCCGGCCCGGAATCGCTGGAGCGGGCCGACGGCAAAGCGACGCCCGGCGCCCGCCGCGACCGCCAGAATCTCTCCGTCAAACTCAGCCACGACGACGGGCGGTCGTGGGTGGCGACCCGCACGCTCGAGCCGGGTCCGAGCGCCTACAGCGATCTCGCGGTGCTGCCCGACGGCACGATCCTCTGCTTCTACGAGAGCGGCCGACCCGGCGCGACTCGCCCTAACTCCAAACGCACCGACTGGCCCTATGCCCGGCTGACGCTCGCACGCTTCAATTTTGAGTGGCTCACTGCCGGCCGGGACGGCTCCACACCGGCTGCGCCCGCCCGCTGAATCCGGCGGAACAGTCACATCCGCCTCAAAACGCAGATTATTTTTTACCTGATTCCCGATGAAAACTCCGTTTCGCCCGCTCGCCATCGCCATCGCATTTGCCCTCACGCTTGTTGCCGCCGCCCAGACGGCGCCGACGGGCATGATCGAGGGGCGCATCTTCAACGCTGCGACCGGTAGCGCACTGCGCGCCGCCCGTGTCCTAGTCGAGGGCACGCAGCTTGCCACCGAGACCGACGACTTCGGCGCCTACCGCGTCGCGGGCGTCGCTGCGGGCGACGCACGAATCACCGTGGCGTATGTCGGTCTGGAATCTGCCACCGCCGCTGTGCGCGTGACCGCCGGAGGCACGGCGCAACGCGATTTCGAACTCGTATTGCCCGGCTCGACTACGGATCGCCCGGGCTCGTCCGCCGACGCGGTGGTTAAGCTCACGAGCTACAGCGTAGTCGCCGATCGCGAGATGAGCGCCCAGGCGATCGCGCAGAACGAGCGCAAGAGCGCCGCGAACATCCGGCAAATCGTCGCCTTCGACGAGTTCGGCGACCGCAATGCGGAGGGCATCGGTGAACTCATGCGTTTTCTTCCCGGTGTTGGCATTATTGACGGCGGGCAAACCGCGACCTCGATGGCGCTGCGCGGATTCCCCGACAGTAATACCGTGATGCAGCTTGACGGGGCCGACATGGCCAGCGCCCGTGGCAACAGCCGGACGCAATCACTCTTGGACGTCCCGATGGCCAACATCTCACGGATCGAAGTGAACAAGACGCCCGTGCCCGACCAGCCGGCCAGCGGGATCGGCGGCTCCGTGAACATCATCAGCAAAAGCGGCTTCGAAGCAAAGCGTCCGGTTTTTGACTACAAGGTCTACCTCATCAGCGACGGCTACAGTGGTTTTACCTTCGATGGCGGCCCGCGTGGGCCCACTAAAAAACTCAGCCCTGATTTCCAGCAGCCTTCGTTTGATTTCACCTATCTCTTGCCGGTGAACAAGAAATTCGCCCTCAGCTTCGGCGGCTCGCGCTCGTGGCGGCTCAAACCGATGGAGCGCGACGAAGCTCTCGATACGCAGGCCGACTGGAATTTCACGCAGGGGTTTCAGCGCCTCAGCACCTGGCTCAGCCTCGCCAACGTGATCCAGTCGTGGTCTGCCCAAGCCGGGGCCGACTGGAAGGTCACCCAACGCGGAGTGCTCAGCGCGAGCATCCAGCACCGCTATGTTTCCAACAATATCATGCGACTCAGCTACGCCGCGACCTACGGCGCAGGCGCGACGGGTAACGCCAACTTTACCCAAGGAGCCGCCACCGCGGTCGGCAACGTCGCCCAAGCGGCCGGCACGAACCAAGAAACGGGTGCCGACACCACGCATCTCACGCTTAAATACATCCATCGTGGCGATGTCTGGCAGGTCAATGCCCTCGGCTCGCTTTCCCGCTCCCAATCGTTCCTCGACGACATCGACAACGGTCACTTCAACGCCGCTCCTTCCTCCATCACCGGGCTGATTTTGCGCGGCGAAGGCATCGGCGAGAACGACGCCAACATCCCCGTCCGCTTCTCCGCAACCGATGTCGCGCGCGCGCCCGTAAACATCTTCAACGGCGGCAATTTCGTCCTCGGCAATCCCACGTCGAACCAGAACAAAGTCCTCGCGCAGAAGAACAGCGCGAAGCTGGACCTCACGCGCAGTTTCGATGCGCCGTTACCCTTCACGCTCAAGACCGGTGTCTATGTCGAGCAGCAGGTGCGCGACCAGAAGGCGTTCGCAAAGACATGGACGTTTGCGCCCAATGGCTTTACCACACCCGCCGCCCGCCTCGCCTCGAACTTCGATGTCTTCGACTCGGCCTTCAACGCCGAGGCGCCCACGCTTTTCGGCCGCCAAGTCGGCTGGATCAGCCTGCCGAAGTATTACCAGCTCCAACAACAGCGGCCCGAGTGGTTCGTGCTCAACGAAGCGACTTACCACCAAAATTTCACCGCCAACTCCCGCAAACTCGCTGAAACCATCACCGCCGGTTATGTGCGCGGCGACATCCGGCTGCTCAACAACCGGCTTCTGGTCGTTGGCGGCGTGCGCTACGAGCGGACGAAAGACGACGGTCAGGGCCAGTTGGACGATCCTACCGCCCAATATTTGAAAACCTCCAGTGGCGGACTGGTCGATGGCAACGCCACGCAAGCCGGTGTGCAGCCCGTCCTCCTGACGACCGATGCGCTCGCCCGCGCACGACTTCGCTACAAGGAGCGGGGCGCGCGCGCGGTTCGCACTTACGGAGATTTTTACCCGAGCCTGAACCTCACTTATACGCTCGCGGAAAACCTGCTGCTGCGGGGCGCCTACTCCCAGACGATCGCCCGTCCCAACCTCAACAATATCATTCCTGGCACCGCGATTTCCGAACCGACGGTCGCAAATCCCACGATTACGGTAAACAACACCGGACTGAAACCGTGGATCGCGCGCGGCTACGAGCTCTCGCTCGAATCCTACCAGATTAAGGGCGGCTACGGCTCCGTCGGTGTGTTCCAACGCAACATCAAGGACTTCTTCAACTCGGTCACCTCCGACGCCACCCCTGAGCTGCTCGACCGCTATGGTCTGCCCGACGATCCGCTCTACCTCGATTACGACATCAGGACGCTCACCAACGGCGGCAGCGCCCGGATCACCGGCCTCGAGTTCGCCTACAACCAGCAGCTTTTTTTTCTCCCTCACTGGGCGCGTGGTTTGCAGGTTTTTGTCAACGCCACCAAGCTTCGCCTTCGCGGCGGTTCCCAGGCGGATTTCTCCGCTTTTGCGCCGAGCAATTACGCCGGCGGCCTCAATCTCGTGCGCCCCCGCTTCTCCGTGAAACTCAACTTCACCTATCAGGGTGAGACGCGGCAGGGCCTCGTCGCGGTGAACGCCGCCAACGGCATTCCTGCCGACACGTTTAATTACCAAGGCGAGCGGCTCCGCGTCGGTCTCAATGCCCAGTTCAGCCTCACGAAGCAGGTCGCGATCTTCGGTTCGATGACGGACATCAACGACCCCGGATTTAATATCAGCAACACGCAGTATCACCCCGGTGCCGCCGAGTATCTCAAGAAACGCCGCCGCCAAGAGCTTGGCTCGGTCATCACCATCGGCTTAAAAGGCCGGTTCTAATCCCTCCCCTTGACGAGTCGCGGGCCCTAAGCCGCGAAATCATCCGCCCGCTTCGCCCCAACCCCCATGTCGTCCACCTCCGTCGCCTTCGGCGCCCTGAATTACCTCGCACTGGGTGCCTACCTGATCGGTACCTTGTCGCTCGGGCTTTGGTTCGCGCGGCGCAACCGCAGCACGAACGATTATTTCTCAGCCGGCCGGCGGATTCCTTGGTGGGTGATGGGCATCAGTATCTCGAACGTCAGTTCGATCTCCTACATGTCGATTCCCGCGAAGGCCTACGCGGAAAACTGGACGATTTTCTGGGTCAACGTGCCGATCGTGTTGCTCGCGCCGGTCGTGATTCTCGTGCTGTTGCCGGTGTTCGCTCGGCTGCGCTCGGCCTCGGCCTACGAGTTTTTGGAAACGCGCTTCGGCCTCGCCGCGCGGCTCTACGGGGCCACGGCGTTCGTTCTGCTCCAACTCGGCCGGATGGCGCTCGTCATTTATCTGCCCGCCCTCGCGCTCGCCGCGGTCACCGATCTGAACGTCATCGCGTGCATTATGCTCATCGGCGCCGTTAGCGCGCTCTACTCGGTGGTCGGTGGCATCGAAGGCGTGGTGTGGACGGATTTCGCTCAGACGGTTTTTCTCATCGGCGCGGCGCTGCTGAGCTTCGCGCTTATTGTGTCACGGCTCGATGGTGGTTTCGGCACGCTGGTCCAAGTCGCCTCCGAACACGACAAGTTCCGCTCGGTCCGTTGGTCGGGCGATTACACGACGACTGCGATCTGGGTCGTGCTGCTCGGCAGTCTGTTCAGCCAATTGGTGCCCTACATCTCCGATCAGAGTATGATCCAGCGTTACCAGACGACCACCGATGTCGCGGCGGCCGGTCGCGCGTTGTGGACCAACGCCGGGATCGCACTCATCAACACCTGCCTGCTGCTCGGCGTGGGCACGGCGATGTTTGTTTACTACCGGCAATTCCCCACGCACCTCGACGGCCTGCCGAAGGCGGACGCGATCTTGCCCTTCTTCATTGCGCGCGAACTCCCGCCCGGTGTGGCAGGCCTCGTGGTCGCGGGCATCTTTGCCGCCGCGCAGTCAGCGATTTCGACCAGCCTGAACTCGACCTCGGCGGTGATCGTCACCGACTTCTTGCAACGCCTCGGTCCGCCGCGCGACGACGCGTATTGGCTTCGCCGGGCCAAAGTGATCACGGCGATCGTCGGCGGGGTGGCGGTGATCTTGGCCTGCCTGCTCGCCGTCACTCCGATGGAATCGGTTTTCGATTTTTTCCAACGTCTGCTCGGGCTGACGTCCAGCGGTCTCGCCGGCCTTTTTATCCTCGGGATTTTTACCCGTCGCACCCGCACAGCGGGTGCGTTGACCGGTGCGGTCACTAGCGCACTTGTGCTCTACCTCGTGCAGACCCAGACGAAGCTGCACGTCTATCTTTACGCGCTCACCGGCATCGGCGTGTGCGTGATCGTGGGCTACACGGTGAGTTTGCTGCTCAACGCCGTGCGCCCGCTACCCGCCACCGCGAACCGCTGACGCCGGCACCGCCCCCCAAAAAAAATCTCTTCATGCACCACATCCGCTCGCTCCTCCTGATCTTCGCCGCCGTCACTGCGCTCCGCGCCGCGCCGCTGTTGGAATTCTCCGACGTCTTCCCCGCCAACTCCAACGGTATCGTGCGCCACCGCATCCCCGGTGTCGTCGTCACAGCCAAGGGCACCGTGCTCGTCTACTGCGAGGCGCGTAAAAATAACAGCTCCGACTGGGGCGAAATCGAAGTGCACCTGCGCCGCTCAACCGATGGAGGCAAGACGTGGGACGCGCCCCGCCAGATCGCCCACCGCGCCGCGCGCCACGAGGGCAACCCAACCAAGCCGCAAGGCGGCGACCGCGAGCAGACCGTCAACAACCCCGTCGCCATCGTCGATCAAACGACCGGCGCGATCGAGTTCCTTTATTGCGTGAACTACGCGCGCGCTTTTTCGATGCGTAGCACCGACGACGGCCTCACGTGGAGCGACCCCGTTGATATCACCGCGACGTTCGAGCCGTTCCGCCGTCACTACGGCTGGAAGGTCATCGCCACCGGCCCGGGCCACGGCCTCCAACTCAAGAGTGGCCGCCTCGTCGTCCCCATCTGGCTCGCCTACGGTGCCACCGGCGACCACAAGCCCTCCGCCGCAGGGACGATTTACAGTGACGACCACGGTAAGTCGTGGCGCGCGGGCGACATTGCTTTCCCGAATGCCGGCGAGTTCGGCGATCCCAACGAAACCATGATCACCACGCTCGCCGACGGCCGCGTGATGCTCGTGGCGCGCAACGTCTCCAAGGCCAATCGCAAGCTCGTCAGCATCAGTGCCGACGGCGCCACCGGCTGGAGCACGCCGAAGTTCCACGACCAACTCTGGGAGCCGATCTGCATGGCGAGCATCGTCGCGCATCCGGCTCAGTCTGGCACGCAGATCTATTCCGCGCCCCACACCCTCGGGCGCGACGCCGCCGGCAAGGAGATCCCCGCCGGCCGGGGTAAACGCGAAAATCTCTCGATCAAACTCAGCCGCGACGACGGCAAGACGTGGTCTGTGAACAAGACTCTCGACGCCGGCCCCAGCGCTTACTCCGACCTCGCGGTTTTGCCCGACGGCACCGTCCTTTGCCTTTACGAAAAAGGCTCCGACATCGTCGCCGCGCGTTTCAATCTCGACTGGCTCACTGATGCGCCCGCCACGCGCTGACGCCGAGTTCCCTGAGGTATCTGAACGACGAATCATCGATCCTATCACCGCCGCGGTTTCCGACATTTTTAACTGAACCACCCAACTGAGTTTCTCATCCACTGTGCAAAATCGATTCCGCGGCCTCGTCGCCGCACCCTTCACGCCCTTCAACGCTGATCGTTCGATCAATCTCGACATCATCCCCGGCTACGCCCGGTTCCTGAAGGAGAACGGCGTCGGCGCCGCCTTCGTCTGCGGCACGACAGGCGAGGGACTTTCCCTGACGTTGGAAGAACGTTTCGCCGTTGCGGCGAAATGGGTGGAATCAACCGATGAGACTCTGCCGGTGATCGTCCACGTCGGGCACACCTGCCTTGAGGACGCCCGCAAACTCGCGGCGCATGCGGCCCAGATTGGCGGGGCGGCAATCTCGGCCTTGGCTCCCATGTTTTTTAAGCCCCGCACGGTCGACGAACTCGTGGATTGGTGCGAAGCGGTGGCTTCGGCGGCTCCGACCCTCCCGTTCTATTACTACAACATTCCCTCGATGACCGGCGTCGCGTTCCCCGTCGCCGACTTCCTTGCTCGTGCCGCCGATCGCATCCCCTCTCTCGTCGGCGTAAAATACACGCACGAAGATCTTCCCGACTACCGCGCCTGTGCCGCCGCCGCCGCTGGCCGCTACGACATTCTCTTCGGCCGCGACGAACTTTTGCTCGAAGGCTGGAAAGCGGGTGCCCGCGGGGCGGTTGGCAGCACTTACAATTACGCGGCGCCGCTTTATTTGAGACTCCTGACGGCACTCGAACATGGCGACGAGGCAACCGCCCGAAGGTGGCAAGATACCGCGATCAAGATGATCGCGATTTGCAACGGCACCGGTGTCACCCACCTCGCGGCTTCGAAAGCTCTGATGGCGATGCTCGGGGTGGATTGCGGTCCGGTGCGCCTGCCGTTGGTGCAGCCCAGCGAGATGCAGCTGACGACACTTCGCGCGAAGTTGACCGAAATCGGCTTCTTTGAATTTGCCTGTCGGCCGGTCGCGTAACTCCGGAAGTCCGACGTAGAGCAGGGTCTTTGACCCGCCCTTTTTCGTGCAGTCCGTTCGCGTTGAGGGCGGGTCGGAGACCTCGCCCTACGGCCGAACCGCCGTGGACCCGCCGGCGGCAAATTTCGGAAGGAGTGGGGCGGGTGAACGAAGGGATGGGCTGCGATTGAGCAGCTGCAAAAGCGAGCCGACGATTTTCTTCGCGAACGAGTGGGGACCAACCCGGTAGCGGGCCGGTTCGGGGACCAGCGACGCTAGAAATGGATCATCGTCGCGGGAGATGAGAGAGATGTCCTGCGGCACCCGCAGCCCGCGCTGGGCGAGCACACTGGCGGTCGAGAGGTAAGCGTAGGAATTACTCACCACGAGGGCGGTGGGCGGATTCTTTTGGTCAAAGAGAGTGCGCAGGGCGCGCGCGACGGAATCGACGTCGTCGCGGTGATAAGCGATCACGGCGGTGGCGTCGCGGTGCGGCGACCGACTCACGCCTTCGACAAATCCGCGCTCGCTGTCCACATCGCCGGCCCGCCGGGATTCGCGGTTGAGCAATGCGAGGCGGCGGTGTCCGGCGTGCAGGAGGATCCCGGCGGCGTGCCGGCAAATCGCGCGGTAATCCAAATCATAGTGGGGTAGCGTGATGTCCGGATAAGTGGAACCGGCGACGAGACACGGGGTTTTTCTCCGGGCAAACCAGCGTTGCATCGCCTCCGAGGAAAGCGTGAGGACCCAGGCGCTGTGCGCGTGCTGGCCGATCAGCCGGTCCAGCGCCCGGGCCGGATTGGTCTGGTAGTATTGACGGCCCTCGTGGATGCGAAGCCGATAGCCTTCTTCGATGAGCAGATCCTTGAGTTCGTCGATCCACAGCGCGATCAGCGGGCGGAGGCGCCCGATGGGCTCGGGGATAAGCACTCCGACGGTCCTCGTCTGATGCTCGACGATAGGAGGTTTGGCTTTGCCGACCACACGATTACCCAGTCCTCGGACAGGTTCGATCAGACCATCGGCTTTGAGTTGTTCGAGGGCGGCGCGAACGGTGTTACGGCTCGCCTGCAGGGTGCGGCTGAGGACCCGTTCGCTGGGCAACCAACCGCGCCACGTGCCTTTTTTCAAATCGGTGCGCAGTTGCACGGCGAGTTGGCTGGCGACGGTGCGGTGGGGAATCAACGTCATGGGCGAAACGAGCACGCACGACGGAGCCGGCCGCGGCGAAGTTATTTTTTCGCCGGCTGCGCGTTGATCTCCGTCGTCCAGACGCGGGGCGAGCGCACGCCGGGCCGCGCTTCACCGCCCGGCACCACGATCTGTTCGCGCCACGTGGTCAGGGCCGTGGTGACGAGAGAGAACGGCACCTCTCCGGCACGACTCCAGGTGTTTTCGGCCACACGGTAGGCAAGGGTGTCGCGGGGAAATCCCCGATGTTCGGTGGGAGAGAGCGCGACTTGGGAACCGTCATCACCGCCAAAAATTAAGATGCGCCCGTCGATCACGGGAGCAGGGGAGGGCGCGGCAACCGAAACGCGCGGAAGATCCGCGAGGCGTTTCCAGCCGGTTGCCGGGCTATATCGATACGCGTCGCGCAGCCATGCCCGCGAAGTTTTGCCGGGTTCGGTGGGAACGAGACGGGCACCGCTGAAGAGAAAGAAGGCATCGCCGTGAGCGGCGGCGGTGGCGAGGAAACGTTCCGCCCCGGGCCAAGTCGGGAGCTCGCGCCACCCGCTCGCGAGCTGATCGAGGTCGAGGGCGAAGAAAGCATTTTGGGCCGCGGTGGCGTCGGGCCGGTCAAGCCCGCCGGCGACATAGAGGGTGCGCCCGACGAGAGCGCCGGCCGCCATCGCCAGCGGTTTGGGCAGCTGCGGCCACGCGGTGAAGGTGACCGTTTCCCGCTCCCAGCGGGCGAGCCAAACCTCGCTGAAATTGCGGGTAGCATCACCCCCGCCGATCAAGACGAAGCCCTCGGGGGTGTTCACCGACACACCGTAGCCGCCCGCGTGCGGCAAACGTCCGGCGGTGCGCCAAGTGGTCGCGGCGGGCTCGAGCACAAAGAGGCGGTCATACCAGATTTTTGTGCCGCCCTCCCACGGGCGTTTGTCGGGAAAATTGGCCCCGCCAGCGACGATCAGCGCATCCCCGCTGACGCCGGCGTAGCTGCCGGCAAAGCCCTCGCGGTCAGGCAAGGCCGGGAGTTCGTTCCAACGGAGCGGTGGCGAGGTGGTCATGTCGGGGGCGGATTGGGCGCTGGCGGCAGCGGCGGCCAGACAAAATGCAACGATGCAAAAGGCTACGGACGGACAACGCATGGGGGTGATGGTTTTCTTTTTGGTTGGTTGAGCCGGGTGAGGCAAGTGGGGAGCAGTGAATCTATTATTGAACCACCAACAAAGTCGATGGTTAGGCGGGCCCCTGCGGCGCCGCTTGCGCAATTCGCCGATTCGCTTTTAACCGACCGGGGATGCCGATCTACGAGTATTACTGTCCGCAGAACCACACGGTGTATCAGTTCTACGCCAAGAGGCTGGCGCAGGGAAAGACGGCGCCGAAGTGTCCGGATAACCCGCGATTCAAGCTGCAAAAGATGATGTCGACGTTTGCCGTGACGAGCGGCGGTCGGAGCGATGAAGCCCTGCCGCCAGCGGCTCCGGGCGGTGCCGAAACCGGACCGGAAGATGCACGGATGGAGGCGGCGATGGGCGCGATGGAAAAGGAGTTTTCGAACGTGGATGAGAACGACCCGCGGGCGATGGGACGGATGATGCGGCGAATGGCGGAAATGACCGGGGAGAAACGAGGCGCGGGCTCGGCTCAAGGCGAGGCGCGGGCCGGCGCGGCGTGATCCCAAGCTTTACGATTACGAGTAAGGCGCGTGCGAAAGGATTTGGCGGGCGTCGGCGGCGAATATTTGCTGATCGGATGGCGAACCACGAACTCCTGAAACGAATCGAAGCAGCGAAGCGTGCGGTGTTGACGCAAACCGAGCTGTTGCACCGTGAGTTTGGGCGCGCGGAGAGCCGCTGGAAAAGCGACGGCACCCGGGTGACGGCGGTCGACGTGGCGATCTCGGAGAACATTTTTCGCGAGCTGGCGGCGCAATTTTCGGGCGATCAATTTTTCAGCGAGGAATTAGCTGAGACGGAGGCGCCGATTCCGGTGACGGCGGAGTTTTCCTGGGTGCTCGATCCGATCGATGGAACCAACAATTTCGCGCTCGGCATCCCGCATTGCGCGATCTCGCTCGGCTTGTGCGTGCGGGGCGAGCCGGTTTACGGCGTCGTCTATGATTTGAGCCGGCGGGTGTTGATGCACGGTGGGCCGGGATTTGGGATGCACGACGGCGAGCGGGTGGTCACGGTGGTGAACGTGGCGCCGCACGCGGAGAGCATCGTGGGATTCCACCGGCCCGGTGATCCGGCGCGGCTGCCGGCGGCCAACGCGATTTTGGGGCAGTTTAAGATTCGCGGATTAGGGAGCGCGACGCTGCATCTCGCCTACGTGGCGGCAGGGCTGTTCGACGGCTGCGTAGACTTCAACGTGAAGATATGGGACCTCGCGGCGGCGATTCCGCTCGTGCGTGCGGCCGGTGGCGAGGTGACGTTTATCAACGGCGAGCAACTGCCGATGAAAACGTTCAACCTGAAGATGGGCAAAATCGTCTACGTCGCCGGCGGGCCGATCGTGGCGGCGCGGCTGCGGGAATTGGTAGGCTGATCGACGCGTGCTGCGCACGCATGGCGAAGGCCGAGCTTGGTCGTGGGCGGCGATTTGGAAATCGCTGGTCCGGGGTGCGGGTCGCAGGAAAGCGCTGGCGCAGGAGGGCGGGTCGGAGACCCGGCCCTACCTCGGGATTAGACCTGGTAGGTCTGGAGCGGAACGGGGTCTAGGATCGAGCTCTTGGGCATCTGTTCCTTGAGCTGTTCCATGAACCAAGCGCGGGCCTCGGGATCGCCGTGGGTGAGGATCACGCTGCGGGCACCGGTCTGGACGACGAATTGCACCAGCTCCTCGCGGTCGGCGTGGCCGCTGAGTTCGAAGCGCTCGACGCGGGCTTTGATCTTGGCCTTCACGTTGGCAGTTTTGAAGAGAAAGGTGTCGCCCGGGGACATCGCAAGGAGTTCGCCTCCGGGTGTGGTTGGGTCGCAATAGCCAACGAAGCCGATGGTGTTCTTCGCGTTTTCGAGCAGCCCGGAAGCGAGGGTGTAGCTAGGGGTGCGCTCGACCAACATGCCGGAGCTGATGATATAAAGGGCGTTTTGGCCGGGGTCTTGGCCGGCGACGAGCTTGCGCGGGGTCGGCTTGATTTTCAGTTCCTTGATGATGCCGCGGTTGAACTGGATGTGTTTGGTCTTGCGGCTGATTTCGTCGAAGTAGTCGGCGAGATCCATCCCAAGGCCAGAGGCAAAGATCGGGAATTCGGCGAGTTTACCGAACTTGCGGGCGTCGTGGATGATCGTGAGGACCTCCTGCATGCGCCCCAAGGCAAACACGGGAATCAGAAACGAGCCGCCGCGAGAAATGGTATCGTTGATGCTGGCAACGAGGCGGATCATCTCTTCAGAGCGACTTTTGCCGACCGGGCGTTCAGTGGTGCCTCGGGTGGTTTCAGTGATGACGGTGTCGAAGTGCCCGGCGGGAAAACGGGCGCCTTTCAGCGTGCGTTGGTCGGTGAAGAGCACGTCGCCCGTGAAAAAGATAGCGCGATGCTTGTGGATGATTTCAACGGCGGCGGCGCCGGCGACGTGGCCCGCGGGGTGAAGGATGATCTCGATCTCGTCCTTGGCGCCGCGAAACATCTTGGCCTGGTTGAAGTTCAGGCCGATCAAACGTTTACCGATGCGATCGATCTCTTCGTGGGTGAAAAGAGGGTAGTCCGGGATGTTGGCCTCTTCGCGCTGGCGCATCATGACGTTGGCGGAGTTGTGGAGCATCCGCTCGATGAGCATCCGGCTGGAGGTCGTCATCAGCACGGGGGTATTCGGATGGTCACGCATCAGGACCGGCAAGCTTCCGATGTGGTCCAAGTGGCAGTGGGTGATGATGATGAGATCGAGCGGCTTGTTGCGAGCGAGCGAAAGATCGGGAGTAGCGGCGCGGCCGACTTCCTTGGGATTGAGGCCGCAATCAATCACGATGCGGAGGTCGCCGAGCTCGATGAGCATCGAATTGGAACCGATGCCGCCCTTGCGATTAAGGTCTGTTAACTTCATAAAAGGTCTATCGAACAGGAGAACGCCCGGGAGAACGAGAACGAATTTTGACCGGCTCGCAAAAGTCCCGGGTCGTACAGCCGTTCGGAGCGATCACGCGGCAGGATCGGCCGAAGCTGGCGTGGCTAACTCGAACGACGGCAGCAGGACGTGAATCTTGCGCCCGAGTTCGTCGACGCCATGAAAACTCCCGATGGCGCGGGCCGAGCCGCCGGTGACGTGATAGCTGTTGTATGAAAATTGTTCGCCGGGGGCGAGGCGGGGCGTTTCGCCGACGATTTTCTCCCCTTCGACGACCAAGTGGGATCCATCGAAGTGCTCGATCACCCATTTTCGGCCGAGGAGCGTGAGCGTGTGTTCCGATCCGTTGTGAATCGTAACGAAGTAGACGAAAGCGTGCGGTTTATCGGTGGGCAAACTCGCACCGCCATGGTGGTAGACGAGTTTATCGAGGCGGGCGGTAAGGCCGGAAGGAGTTGAAGAGAAGCAGGACACTTTCTGAACACAACGAGGTAATGGCGCGCTCGCAAGTGTGGTGGGCGATGCGGCACGGAAGGGAACGGTTCGCTTCGGGCTTGCGGCGTGGAACCGGGGTGCGCAAAAACGCGGTCCCATGGGAAAATTGGCCCTGCTCTCGGTCAGCGATAAACACGGACTCGTCGAATTCGCCACGGCGCTGGTGCGGGTGCACGGCTATACGTTGCTCTCCACGGGCGGCACGGCGAAGTTGCTCGCGACGGCGGGACTGCCGGTGACCGAGGTCGGAAAGCACACTGGATCTCCGGAAATTATGGAAGGCCGAGTGAAGACGTTGCACCCGAAAATCCACGGCGGATTGCTTTGTCGGCGCGACAAATCGGAGCATCTCGCGCAGGCGGTGGAGAACGGAATCGAGCTGATCGATTTGGTGGTGGTGAATCTTTACCCCTTCGAAGCGACCGTGGCGAAGCCGCACGTGGAGTTCGACGAGGCGATCGAAAACATCGATATCGGCGGACCCTCGATGCTGCGGAGTGCCGCGAAGAATCACGCGAGTGTTTCAGTCGTATGCGATCCGGCGGACTATGCAGGTTTGCTCGTGGCGCTGGCGGTGGGGGAGGGGAGCGCGGTGCTTAGTGATCTGCGCCGGAAGCTCGCGTTGAAAGTGTTTCAACGGACCGCGAGCTACGATGCGGCCATCGCTCGGTATCTTGAGTCGCAGGCGATGGAGCCGGATATGGAAGCGTTGAGCGGTCTGCCGGCGACGCTGTCCCTCTCGTGGAAGAAGGCGCAGAGCCTTCGCTATGGCGAGAACCCGCACCAACGGGCGGCGCTCTACGGCACGTTTAACGATCACTATGAGCAACTGCAGGGTAAGGAACTGAGTTATAATAACATTTTGGACATCACGGCCGCGACCTACCTGATCGGGGAGTTTGAGCGGCCGACGGTAGCGATTCTTAAACACACGAATCCGTGCGGCGTCGCGAGCGCGGACACGCTGAGCGAAGCTTGGGCGAAAGCCTACGCGACGGACCGCCAGGCTCCATTCGGCGGGATCATTATCGTAAATAACACGCTCGACGTAGAACTCGCCAAGCAGATCGCAGAGATCTTCACCGAGGTGATCATCGCGCCGCGATTCAGCCCGGAAGCGCGCGAGATTTTCTCTAAGAAGAAAAACCTGCGGCTCATGATCGCGCAGGAAGGAATGGGGCCGGATGCGTTGCAGGAAATCCGCTCGGTGATCGGCGGCGTGCTGGTGCAGGACCGGGATCGCACGCTCGGCAATGTGCGGGAGTTTAAGGTCGTGACGAAGCGCCAACCGACCTCTGAGGAATGGGCGGCGATGATGTTTGGCTGGAAAGTGGGGAAGCACGTGAAGTCGAACTCGATCGTGTATTGTCGCGGTGAGCAGACCCTCGGCGTCGGCGCGGGGCAGATGGCGCGGGTGGACAGCTCGCGGATCGCGGTTTGGAAAGCGGGCGAGGCGAAGCTTGATTTGCGCGGATCGGTGGTCGCGAGCGAAGCATTGTTTCCGTTTGCGGACGGATTGATCGCGGCGGCAGAGGCCGGGGCGACCTGTGCCATCCAGCCCGGTGGATCGGTGCGGGACGCGGAGGTGATCGCAGCGGCGGACGATCGCGCGATGGCGATGGTGTTCACGGGCTCGAGACACTTTAGGCACTGAGCGAGCCGATCGCGGACGACGGGGTGAAAGAAAGCCGTTTTGCGATTGGCGGACGGGCAAATTTTGCGCAACGGTGGGCAGATGTTCGATCCCGTTGAAAAGCTGAAAGAATTTATTCGTCATCCGTCGGTTTCGGCCGACTCCAAGTTCGGCGAAGGAATGCGCGGCGCGCAAAAATTCGTGGCCGATCTGCTGGGCTCGATGGGCTTCGACGTCGAGGTGGTGCCGACGGAGCTTCATCCGATCATATTGGCCAGCCGCGGGAGTGATCCGAGTTGGCCGCACGTGGTGATTTACGGGCACTACGACGTGCAACCGGCCGATCCGCTGAATCTGTGGACGACGCCGGCGTTTGAGCCGAGCATTCGCGGCAATCGGATTTATGGGCGTGGGGCGGCGGACAACAAGGGGCCCTTAATCACAAATATTGCGGCGGTCGCGCGCCTGTTGGAGGCCAATCCGAATTTGCCGTTGCGCATCACGTTCCTCATTGAGGGCGAAGAAGAGATGGGCAGTCCGAGTTTTCCGAAGTTTTTGGAACGCTACAAAGATCGCTTGAAGGCGGCGGATTTTGTCTACCTCTCCGACACGGCTTTACCCAATGAGCAACAGGTTGTGCTGACCTGCGGGCTGCGCGGTCTGACGTTGTTCGATGTGCACATCACCGGCGCAAAAGGTGATCTGCACTCCGGATTGCATGGCGGCGTGTTGCGGAACCCGATCCAGGCGCTCGCCGAGATCATCGCGACTCTGCACACGCCCGAGGGAAAAGTGAACGTCCCCGGCTTCTACGACGATGTGCTCGACGTGCAGCCTTGGGAGCGCGACGAACTTAAGAAACTCGGCGGGGATGAAAAGGCCTACGCCGATTTTTTGGGCATTGATACTTTTTACACGACACCGGGGTTCTCGCCGTTCGAATCCTCGCGGTTCCAGCCGACGCTGGAGTTCAACGGAATCGGCGGCGGCTACCAAGGGGAAGGCACCAAAACGGTGATTCCGAGCAAGGCCTTTGCGAAGATCAGCTGCCGGCTCGTGCCCAATCAGCAGCCGGAAAAAATCAAGAAATTGGTGATGGATGCGATCCGTGCACGGACGCCAAAAGGCGTGAAGTTGGAGTTTGTCGATCAGCATAAAGGCGAGGCTTATGTCGTGGTGCCGCCGGGTCGTTCGAATACGCCGAAGGATCAGTCGCCCGTCTTGGCCCGGGCCTTTTTGGCCGCGGATACGGCGATTGCGGAGATCTGGGGCCGGCCGCCGATTTACCTGCGCGAAGGCGGTAGCGTGCCGATCATCGCAGAGATCAAGCGGGTGACCGGTTTGGACTCGGTGATGTTTGGTCTCTTCCTCCCTGAGGATAATCTGCACGCACCCGATGAGAGCTTCAACTTGGATGTAATGAAGAAGGGGATCGCGACGACCGAACGAATGTTGGGAGCTTTGGCGGCGGGAAAGTAGTCCGCGAGGCGCTCAACGCTCCTGAATTTCGCGGGCCCATCAGCACTCGGGCATAAAAAACCCCGGCAGTTGCCGGGGTTTTTTGTAGGCCGAATCGCCCGAAATTATTTCTGTTTGATGATGACCAACTCTACGCGGCGTTCCTTTTTCATGTCTTCGTCGGTGCCGCCTTTTTTCGCTTCCTCGCTGCCCTTCGAGAGGGTCTCGAGTTTATCGGCGGAGACTTGGATGGTCCCGAGGTATTTTTTGGCCCCATTGGCGCGGCGATCACCGAGACCGAGATTGTATTCCGAGGTCCCGCGCCAGTCGGCGTGACCCTCGAGGAGGAGGCGTTGGCCGGGATTCTTTTCGAGGTAGTCCTTAGCGGCTTGGAGTTTTGCCCGCTCCTCGGGTCTTGAGATATCGGAGCGATCAAATTCGAAATAAACTGCGCCGAGCAGGCCGCGGATGGTAACGCCGTCGTCGATCACGCCATCGGCCAGACGTGACTGCAGGCCGGTGTTAAGGTCGGCGGTCGTCGCGATGTCGGAGGGATTAATACTGCCGCCCGTGTTGGGGCCAAGGACCGTGGTGCTTGGGTCTGGCCGGAAGGGTTTCTTGGCGCACCCGCCCAAAAGGACGGCGGCGCTGAGGGCGAGGAAGAGGAACGGCTTCGAAGCAAGTTTCATGGTCGAATTGAGATAAGAGATTAAGAGGAAGCTAATGGGCCAATAGAATCGTGCAGCAAGAAATTTAGACGGGTTTCTTTTGCTCGCTGAATCCGGCCGCGAGGGCGTAGGGCGTAACGCTCGCGACGTCGTAGAGGTTGAGCTGCCGCATCGGGCTGGTGCTGTGGTTGCCTACGGTCTTGGCGATGATCCCAAATTTCGCCGCGATTTCCCGGGTGCGGTGGCTTTCGGCGCCAGACTGAAGGATCTCACGTTCACGGTGAGTGAGGAAATCGGGCGCATGGTTCGCTGGAGCAGTCGGATTGGCGACGACGTTGCGCATGAGCGCCGCGACTGCGGTCTGATCTTCAACAATGGCAAGGCGCTTCATTTGAATGGCTTCAGTCCTTCCGCACCGAATTTCGGCGCTTTCCAGGTGGTGGGCTGGCCGGGATTCGAACCCGGAACCAACAACTTAAAAGGATGCTGCTCTACCATTGAGCTACCAGCCCAAAACCTATGGAACTGCGGAAAATGGGTTTTGCCGGACGCGCTTGGCAAGGAATTTCTCCTCTGATTTGCCGGAGCTGTTGACCGTACCCGAAGGAGCGCGTATCGCACTGAAACTCCACGAAAATCTTGGGAACAATCGAGAAATATACCCATCAGAGTGAGGCAGAACGTATGTCCTCAAAAGCCCAAGAAGTAGCCTTAGATCACGCCCTCGTGCTTCGCTTCAAAAACGGTGACCAAGCGGCGTTCGACGAAATGGTTTCCCGCTACTGGGATCGGATTTATTCCATGGTGCACCAATTGCTGCGCAATCAGCAGGACGCCGAAGAAGTCACCCAAGACGCATTCATCCGGGCGCATCGCGGGCTGGTGAATTTCCGCGGCGATTCCGCGTTCTCAACTTGGCTTTACCAGATTGCGACGAATTTGGCCCGGAACCGTTACTGGTATTGGTGGCGGCGGAAACGCGATAAATCCGTGTCGTTTGACGCTCCGGTGAGCTACGATAACGACACGACCTTGGCCGAAATCATCCCAGCCGAAGTTGAGTCGCCGGATGACATCACGGTAACGTCGGAGTTTGTCGCCCGGATTGGCAAAGGTATGGAGCGTCTCAGTGCCAAACACCGGGAAATTCTAACGATGAGAAATATTCAAAATCTCAGTTACGAAGAGATCGCGTCGATCTTACATATTTCCGTGGGGACAGTGAAAAGCCGCATCGCCCGGGCTCGCGAGAGCCTTCGGTCCAAACTCGGGGAAGATTTCAAATGAAAGATTCGGAATTCATCGAACTGCTCAACCTCTACCTCGACCACGAAATCAGTGCGGTTGACGCCCAGCGGCTCGAGGTGGAGGTGCAGAGCAGTCCAAGCCGCTATCGGGTCTACCGCGAGTATTGCCAGATGCAAAAGGCCTGTGTGATTTGGGCGGAAAAAGCGGCGGTAGATCTGCCCGTTGATGCAAAAATCATTACTTTCCCGTCGCCGAAAACATCGTGGGGATTTGGCACTTACGCTGCTGGAATCTGCGCGGTAGCAGCCTGTGTTGCGTTGGTATTTGTGGTTCAAGAAGGCAGCGGCTCAGCCTCGACCGCGCCCAAACCGAGTGACCCGACTTTGATCGCCAGTGTTGAGATTCTGGCGCCGATGGGGAGCGACGACGAGGCGCGAAGTTTGGTCCCGTCCTTGCTGGCGCTAAGCCCGCGTGCGCCTGAGTTTCAGCCGGTGATCGTTATCCGCAACTTGGCGCTCACTCGCCAGCAACGTGAGGGTGGCGCGCTTGAGCCAACCGACGCCCGATTTGAATGGATGAACCGGGTGCAACCGGTGGCGCTTAAACCTGCGGCCGCAGCCGATTTGGTGTTTGAAACCCAACCCGCGCGGCAACCGGACCAACGTTCGTTTCGTGGTCGTCGTTTGATCGATGCCCAAGTCGAACAGGCAGCGTTTCAATTCCAGCGCTGAGTCGGAGGCGGCAGGCCCGCCGCCGTTCACACCTCGGCGAAGGTGTCGCTACGCGAGGGCTTTTTTAATGAGCGCCTCCGTGGTGGCTTTGGCCCCAAGAGTGAGCGCGGCTTGGCGTACGGCGGCGTCGGCGTCGGCGGCTTTGTAGCCCAAGGCCAACAACGCGGCGATCGCGTCACGTTGGGCGCTTGCTACCGGTTGGAAGCTGGCGGAATCCGCGGTACTGGAAGCGGGTTGGCCAAGCGGGCCGGAGCCGACCTTCGATTTAAGCTCCACGACCAAGCGTTCGGCGGTTTTTTTCCCGATCCCGGGGCACTTTGAGAGCATGCCGATATCGCCGCTCCGGATCGCGCTCTCGAGCAGTTCGACGGAAAGCCGGCTCATGATTGTGAGCGCGCTTTTGGGGCCGATGCCCGTCACGTGCTCGATCATGAGGCGAAAAAAGTCGCGGTCGGTCGTTGTGGCGAACCCGTAGAGCGTTTGGGCGTCTTCGCGGTAAATAACGTGGGTGTGGAGTTTGACAACGGTGCCCGCTGCCGGAAGACGCTCTGCGGTGGTGACCGGTATGTTCACTTCATAACCAAACCCGTTTAGCTCGACGATCGCGTGCAAGGGCGTAGCCGACGTGAGCAGGCCTTGGATGGAGGTGATCATCTTGATTGGCGCGAGCGGCGGCTGATGCGTGGAAGCCTACTTAAGGCCGAGCACATCCTGCATATCGTAAACCCCGGCGGGTTGCTGCACGACCCATTGGGCGGCTCGCAGCGCACCTCGGGCGAAAATACCTCGATCGCTGGCTTTGTGGGTCAGTTCAATTCGTTCGCCCAGGGCCGCGAACATCACGGTATGATCCCCCACGACATCGCCGCCTCGCAGGGCGTGGATCCCGACCTCGCCGGCTGTCCTCTCGCCGGTGATTCCCTCGCGGCCGTGTCGTAAGGCGGAGGCATCGAGTTTTCTTTCTTCCAAGATGATTTCGAGCAGTCGTGCGGCCGTGCCACTGGGGGCATCTTTTTTGAAGCGGTGGTGCATCTCAACTACCTCGGCGTCGTAATCGGATCCAAGAACGGCGGACGCCCGACGGGTCAGGGCAAACAGGAGGTTCACTCCGACGGAGAAATTTCCCGCCCAGACGCACGGCACCTTTCCGGCGATTTTCATTAAGTGGGCTTTCTCATCCGCGGAGTGGCCGGTGGTGCCAATGACTATGGGCTTTCGGTGGGCGACCGCCTGATCGAGCAGAGCAGGAGTTGCCCGGTGCGAGCTAAAGTCGATGATAACGTCGGTTGTGGGCAGGTGGTGCGCGACGTCGTCGCCCGCGTCGAGCGCGGCGCCGATGGAAAGACCGAGTTCGCCGGCGGCCCGGGCGATGGCTTCGCCCATGCGACCTTTGGCACCATTTAGTAGAATTGAAAGGGGCATGGCTTTGAGGTGTTTAGCGGTCCAAGCTGGCCAAAATTGGGGTCAAGGCCTGAGCGCTCGTCGAGCTGATTTCGGTCAACGGCAGTCTCACTTCGGCGGAGGCAATGATGCCCGCACGGACGAGCGCGAACTTGATTGGGCTCGGATTCGATTCGATGAAGATGGCCTTGAACATCGGGTAAAGGCGTTGGTGGGCCTTGCGGGCGCGGGTGAAGTCACCGGCCAAAGCGAGCTTCACCATTTGGCTGATCTCGCGAACGTAGAGATTTGAACCGACGCTGATCACGCCCTCGGCGCCCACGGCCATAAAAGGCAGAGTGAGCGAGTCGTCGCCGCTTAGGACCGTGATATCCGCGCCGAGCGCCTGCTTGAGCTGATCGACGCGGTCGACGCTGCCACCGGCTTCCTTGATCCAGCGCACGTGCTTGTATTTTTTTCGGAGCCGTTCCACGACGGGAATTCCGATTTCGATGCCGCAGCGTCCGGGGATTGAATAAAGGATGATCGGCCGATCGGTGGAGTCGGCGACGGCGCAAAAATGGCGAAAGAGACCCTCTGGGCCGGGTTTGTTATAATAAGGTGCAACCACCAGCATCGCATCGGCTCCGGCCTCGTGGGACAGACGCGTGAGTTCCACCGCCTCATGGGTGGAGTTTGAGCCTGTGCCGGCAATGACCGGGACCCGGCCGCGTGCGGCCTCAACGGTGGCGCGGATGATCGCAATATGCTCCTCGTGCGTAACCGTCGGTGATTCTCCGGTTGTGCCGACCGGAACCAGACCATCGATCCCGCCGCGAATCTGGTACTCGACCAGTTTCTTGAGATCCGCGAAGGAGACCTGGCCTTTGGTGAAAGGCGTGACAAGCGCGGTGATCGTGCCGGTGAGCAAGCGTGGTTTCATGGAGGAAAAGTGGGTCGGGAGCAAAGTTGCCTTGGTGGAGACAGCAGGACGATTTAGGGATTGCGAACGCTTTTTTGACCAGGCCCGAGATCACGCGGCACCCTGAAATTTTCAGCGATCGGCTTCGACTCGCCGTTGAAAGCGGCGCGAGCGCTCTCGTCATGAAGTCGAATAAACCCGGCTCTGTCCGGCTTTCGCGCCGGCTAAAGTCCGTAGATAGGAACCCATTCAGCTGTCCCGAGGCTAGGCGTTCGGCGATAAGCGCGTGCCCAAGGTCTTCCGGAAAAATAAGCTGAAAGCGGCGTGGGCGTTTCGCCTGCGCTCAGACCTGAGGTTCGTAAGCTAATACCGCGGGTGGTGGAGCCGGTCCGGCGTTTTGGCCAAGAAGCGCGGGATTCGATGCCGGCGGGAAAATCATCAACCCGTGAATTTTAAAAGTCAGACGAGGAAGTTGAGGATAATAAATACTTCAAACAGGTGAAGCGTTTTTAGGGCTTGGTTTTGCGGGTGGCGGGCGTTTGTCTTGTCGGTTTCCACCATGGGATTGGCATTATTATTCGCGGGACAGGGTGCCCAAAAACCGGGCATGGGTAAGTCGCTTTTTGAGGCGTCGCCGACGGCTCGTGCTCTTTACGAACGAGCTAATTCGGTGCTGGGCTGGGACCTCGCCAAAGTCAGCTTTGACGGCCCGGATACCGATCTCACGCAGACCAAAATCTGTCAGCCGGCACTTTTTGTGCACGGCTTGGCGTTGTGGGCGGCTCGATGCGAGCAGGGCAAGCGGCCGACGGTCGATTTTGCGTTGGGCCTCAGTCTGGGGGAAGTCACGGCCTACGCAGCGGCGGGGGTTTTTGATTTTGATACGGGGGTGAAAATCGTGGCTGAACGGGGCCGCCTCATGCAGGTCGCGTGTGAGCAGACCGAAGGTGCGATGGCTGCAATTATCGGTGAGGAACGCGCCAAGGTGGCCGAGTTGTGCCGTGATTTTGATATCGAAGCGGCGAACTTTAATGCCCCCGGGCAGATTATTGTCTCGGGCGAGAAAGCGAAAGTAGCCGCCGCGGTCGCCGGGGCCAAGGACCGGGGAATGAAGAAGGTCATCCCGCTCAACGTGGCCGGCGCCTATCATTCTCGCTTGATGGAACCCGCGCGCGCGGCGTTCGCGAGCTTCCTAGAATCGGTGCCGTTCTTGGCTCCGAGGTTTACCGTGTTTTCCAATACGACCGGCCAAGCGTTGTCCGACCCGCTCGCGATTAAGGCCGCTTTGGTGAAGCAGGTCGTATCGTCGGTCCTCTGGGAAGATTGCATGCGAAGCGCGGCGGCAGCCGGGGCGACGGAGTTCTGGGAACTCGGGCCCGGCGGAGTCTTGGCGGGTCTGGCGCGGCGCACCGAAAAGACCTGGCCGGTGACGAGTTTTTCCGAGTTTTCCGATTTCACGAATGTCTGAGCCGATGTCTGCCACCAACACCCGCAATTTTTGTATTATCGCCCACGTCGACCACGGCAAAACCACGCTATCGGACCGACTGCTCGAACACACCAACACGGTCGCCATGCGCTCGATGACGGCGCAGCACCTCGACTCGATGGACCTCGAGCGCGAGCGCGGCATCACGATCAAGTCGCATCCGGTCACGATGACCTACCGGGCGAAAGATGGAAAAGACTACAAGTTGAACCTCATGGACACGCCGGGGCACGTGGACTTCTCCTACGAAGTTTCCCGCAGCCTCGCCGCGTGCGAGGGAGCCGTGCTTCTGATTGACGCCGGTCAAGGGGTCGAAGCGCAAACCGTGGCCAACGCCCACTTGGCGTTCGGGCAGGAACTCAAGGTCATCCCCGTCATCAACAAGATCGATTTGCCCAGTGCGAACCTCGAGCTTTGCACCCGGCAGCTTGAAGATATTCTCACGATCCCGGCCGAAGAAGCGATTCTCGCCAGCGGAAAGTCCGGTATCGGCATCGTCGATATTCTTGAGGCAGTCGTCGCCCGGGTGCCTTCGCCGCGGTGGGCCGACTACCCGCAGACCCGGATTTTGGTCTTCGATTCCCTTTACGATGCCTATCGCGGGTGCATCGCCTACGTGCGGGTGTTCTCCGGCTCGATCAAGGCCCACGACATGATGATGCTGATGAGCACCGGTCAAAAAGCCGAGGTGAAGGAAGTGGGGATCTTCACGCCGAAAATGGAGAAGTGCGCCGTGCTGAACGCCGGGGACGTCGGCTACATTGTTTCCAGCATCAAGACTCCGGCCGATGTGAAAACGGGTGACACCATTACGCTCGCCGCCCGCCCTGCGACCGACATGTTGCCCGGCTACAAGGAGGTTCGGCCGATGGTTTTTTGCGGGCTGTATCCGCTTGAGAGCGACGACTACGAGAAGCTCAAAGCCGGGTTGGCGCGCCTCCAGCTCAACGACGCGGCGTTTGTCTATTCGTCGGAGAGTTCGCTCGCGCTCGGCTTCGGTTTCCGTTGCGGCTTCCTCGGGCTTTTGCACATGGAGATCATCCAGGAGCGCGTGCGGCGGGAGCATGACGTCGAAATCATCTCTACCTACCCGAGCGTGATCTATCACATCGTGAAGCAAGGCGGTGAAGAGATCGATGTGGATAACCCGGTGAACATGCCCGATCCCGGCACGATTCTCGAAATCCGCGAACCAACGATCAAAGCGTCGATCATTATTCCGAACGATTCCATGGGCGACATGCTCTCGCTGATCATGGAAAAGCGCGGGGTATGCGAACACACCGACACGCTCGACATGAATCGCGTGATGCTTCGCTGCATTCTCCCGCTCAACGAAATCCTCGTCGATTTCAACGACCGCCTGAAGAGTATCACCCACGGCTACGGTTCGATGGATTACGAACTCGCCGAGTACATACCGTCGGATCTGGTGAAGATGGACATCATGATCAACGGTGACCCGGTCGACGCGTTTGCCTGCATCGTGCATCGGATGAAGGCCGAAAGCAAAGGTCGCCACCTCTGCGAAAAGCTTGCCGAGATCATTCCGCCGCAGATGTTCAAGGTCGCGATCCAAGCCGCGATCGGCGGCAAAATTATCGCCCGCGACAACGTGCGCGAGATGCGCAAGGACGTCACGGCAAAGTGCTATGGCGGCGACATCAGCCGCAAGCGCAAGCTGCTCGACAAGCAGAAAGAGGGTAAGAAAAAGATGAAGCAGATCGGTAAGGTCTCGATCCCACCCGACGCTTTTATCAAAGTTCTCCAAAACGGTTAAACCGCTCCCGGCCATGTTCGGATTCTTTAAATCGCAAGATAAGAAAATGCGTGAGAACGCCGCCAACTGGCTCGAGCTCGCGGAGAAGGTCTATGATTATCGCCGCGATGTGATTCCGCCCGCGGACTTGGCCAAGCTTGTCCAGCAAATCAGCGCTCTGAAGGACGGCATCAAGCAGCGCTGGGAATCTGCCAAGCTGAAGCTGCAAATCGAGCAGGCGGAAGCGGTGCTGCGCCAAACCGGCGGCGCGATCTATCCCCGGGGGACGATCGGCGAAAACGTGGAGTTCTTTGTGGTCGCCGCCATCGTGATCCTCGGCATCCGCACTTATCTCGCGCAGCCGTTTAAGATTCCGACCAATTCAATGTGGCCGACGTATTACGGCATGACCGGCGAGAATCTCGCCTCAGCGGAGGCCACCCCGGGCACGGTGGAGTGGATTTTACGGCTGGCGGCGTTCGGCGCCCAGCGCAAATCGGTCGATGCGCCCAAAGCGGGTGAGGTCTCGGCAGCGTTTTTTAGCAGCGGCCAGATGGCTTACACCGTGCAGTCGGACCGCACTTGGCTGGTGATTCCCACCGAAGTGAAGGAGTATACGTTTTACGTCGACGGGACGCCGGCGACTGTCCGCGTGCCGCTGGATTTCGGCGATTTCGACCGCATGGTGACGGAAACTTACTTCGGAGATTCGAAGGCGTTTGCGGCGCACTGGAAGCTCCAGGCGCAGGCGGGTCAGATGGAGGATTCAATGGTGAGGGTGAACGCGAAGGCCGGTGGCTTTGTTGCGGTGCGCAAGTTGTCGCTCGGCCGCACGGTGAAGGCCGGCGATTCTTTGCTCCGGTTCGATTTGCTCACGGGCGATCAGCTCTTTGTGGACCGCATGAGTTATCACTTTGTGCGGCCGACGCCGGGTCAGGGCTTTGTTTTCCGCACCGGGAACATCGCCGGGATTGGGCAGGATCAGTATTATATTAAGCGGCTCATTGGCACCCCCGGGGACACGCTTGAAATCCGCGAGCCCGGAATTTTCCGCAACGGCAAGCCGATCACGGGTTCGGAGGCTTTTGACGCCAACGCCAAGCGGACCGGACTTTATCGAGGCTATTTAAACGGCAATCTGGCGTCGGGCTCGAGCTACCTCAAAGCGGGCGAAATGCTCACGATCCCTCCCGACGGATTTTTTGCGATGGGTGACAATTCGGGTAACAGCCAAGACAGCCGTTATTGGGGCTTTGTGCCGCTCAAAGACGCGATCGGCCGGCCTTTGGTAATTTATTACCCGTTTACGCAGCGCTGGGGCCCGGCTCGCTGATTCCGGCGGACGGGGTTCAGTTTAGCGCGACCGCGCTAACATCGATGCGACTAGCGCAGTGAGAAACGCAGGGTCGCCGGGCAGCGAGCGGAGTGCGGCTTGAGCCGCGTCGGCGTGTTCGCGCGCGATGCGGCGCGACGCGGCGATACCGTGGAGTTTGACGAATGTGGTCTTGTTGGCCTTGACGTCTTTGCCGGCGGTTTTACCGAGCGTGGCGGTGTCCGCGGTGGCATCCAGCACATCGTCGATAATCTGGAAGGTGAGACCAAGGTGGTGGCCGACGGACCGAAGAATTTCTACCTGAGCCGGGGAGGCCTCGGCGCAAAGTCCGCCCATCACCAAGGCGACCTCGATCATGGCGGCCGTTTTGTTGAGATGGATGAACTCAAGGTCGGCAGCGGTGGTGTCGGGGCGTTTTTCGGCGAGCAGGTCTTCCATTTGGCCCCCGATCAGGCGACGGCTGCCGGCAGCATTGGCCAGTTCGCCCATCAACGCATGGGCCAGTCTGGGGCGGTCGGCATAGTGCCGGGCGAGAATCACAAACGCCTCCGTGAGCAACGCATCGCCGGCGAGGAGGGCGGTGGCCTCGTCGAATTGGCGATGGGCGGTGGGCCGCCCGCGACGGAGGTCGTCGTTGTCCATGCACGGGAGGTCGTCGTGAATGAGCGAATAGGTATGAATGCACTCGATTGCCACGGCGGCCGGCACGGCGGCATCCCCGGTCAATCCCAGTTGCTCGGCCGTGGCTAAAGTGAGGACCGGGCGCAGAAGTTTGCCGCCGCTGATGAGGCTGTAGCGCATCGTAGTGTGGAGGCGGGCCGGGCGGGCATCGGCTGGCGGCAAGCAGCGGTCGAGGCCGTGCTCCGTTTGGGCGACGTGGCGTTGCAGGGTGGCGGCGAAATCCATGGGAATCCGAGTAGCAACGGCTTCACCGGCGGTCTCAAACCTTTTTCCGAAACGGCACGGAGTTCGCGCGAAACAAACTCGCCAACCTGCCGGAGCTGCCCCTCACTCGGCCCGATCTAGCTATGCCCACCTACGAGTATGCCTGTCAGAAATGCGGTCACGAGTTTGAGCAGTTCCAGTCGATGCGCGACGAACCGCTAAAAAAGTGTCCGAAATGCAAAAAACAAAGCCTCAAACGTTTGGTCGGTAGCGGCGCCGGACTCATCTTCAAGGGCACGGGTTTCTATATCACCGACTACAAAAAAAAGAGCGGTACACCTGATGCCGCGCCCAGCAAGCCAGCGACACCAGCGACACCGGCGGCACCGGCGGCACCGGCGGCCAAGTCCTGATTTTTAATGGTTATGGGCGCAGAATTCAAACGCGGTGAATCTGATCGCAGCTGGACCGAGGTCACGATCGGAGCGGCGTGCAGCGTCGTCATCGGTTCGGCGCTGGGGATCACGTTCTTGGTCTTCAAGCCCGTCACGATTTTCAAGGACGGCGAGTCGACCCCTGTGACCGCAAAGGCGGGCGCGCCCAGACCGGCTGAGGAAAGGTCGAAGTCCGGTAGCTCTACGGCCAGCGAGGCCGATTGGAAAACAGGACTTGGCGACGTGGTGTATTTTGAAGGTTCGATGGACGCGTCGAAGGCGAAACTCGCCGGGGCGAAGCGGAAGACGTTTGCCGCCGGCGGCTCGGTGTTGGTGAACGAGAATGAACTGAATGCGTGGGTCGGCATTCCGGTCCCTGCGCCCGGACCGGCCCTATCTGCCCCGGGCGCCGAGAACCCGCCCGCGGCGATTGCTCCGCCGGCTCCCGCGCCTGCGGCCGAAACCGCCGCCGTAGCTCCAGCCACCGGTGGTTTCGGCGTCACGTCGCAAGCGCCTAATTTTCGGATTCAGGAGGGTGAGTTTCAGATTGGCCTGCCCCTTAAGTTCGCGGCGTTTGGTTATGCCACGACGGTGGTCGTGCAGGCCCGGGGACAATTCGTGAAGCGTGGGGCGCACTTCGGGTTTGAACCTTCGACGCTGTTGGTGGGCTCTTGCCCGCTGGATGCTTTGCCCAGCTTGCGCAGCTGGGTAGGGCGAAAAGTTCTGCCTGCGGTGCCGGTGCCGCAGGATATTCAGAAGGTTTGGGGTGAGTTAATTGAGGTGGCGGTGGTCGGCTCGGCCCTGATGCTGACGATGCCGTGAGACCGCCGCTCGCGATCGCGGGCTGGATCTGGGCGGGCGGGCTCCTCCTGTCTGCAGGTGAGTTGTCGGCCGCTGCGCCCGTTTTGAGCAACTCGGGGCCGGGGCGGTTTGAGATCGCCAGTCTCGAAGCCGGTGCGGCGACACGAGTGCGGACGGAAGCAGAGAACGCGTGGCGGATTTTGGCTGAACCCCTGGGTCTGCCGGCGGGCTTTTCGACCCCGATTTTCGTGCGGGTGGTGCCGGCGGCGGACTGGACCGAGACGGTGCCGTTTCGGGTGTTTGCCGAGGCCGGAGGGGTGGTTTCACTGCGCTTACGCTGGAGCGAATTGACCCCGAGATATTTTTTGCGAAGGGCGCTGGTGCAAGCGCTGCTTATGCGCTTGGCGGTGGCGGAGCATGGGGTGGGGCCGAATCTGACGGCTCCTCTTTGGCTGGAGCATGCGGCCGTCGGGTGGTGGCTGACTCGGGCTGAACCTGCGAGGTTCGATGCGCTCCAAGCAGAATCAGTCGAGCTGGCCCCACCGAGACTGGCAGACGTGCTCGGGTGGACCCGCAGTGATGTCGAGCCGCGGTCATTGGCTGTCGGTGCCGTGTGGTTGCTCACGTGGTTGCAACACGAGAGTGGGGCAGCGCGGGAGTGGCCGGAGTTGCGGCGCAGGTTGTTGCGCGGCGACGAACCGCTGGCGGCGTTGGTGCGGTGTTTTCCGGGCCGTTTTGACGATGCGGCGGAGAAGGAGCTGTGGTGGCAGACGGGGTGGCATGCGGTCCGGCGGGTGAGAACCTTACCGATGATGGGTAGCACCGAATCCAGACTTTTTTTGGCTGATCTGGCCCGCGTGGTCGTGGCCGTGGGCGGCGACGATGGGGTGGTGCCCCTGCGATTCGCCCTGCGGCAATCCCACGAGCCGGCGGTCGCGGCCCTGTTGGCCGCGAAGGCGTTGGAATTGGAGCGCGTCCTGCCGGCCCTGCATCTTTTCTACCGCAACGCCGGCGTTTCTCTCGCCGAGTGCTTGTCTCCGGGGAAGGAACCGGCGAGCGCCGGGGACGAGCGGGCCGCGGCCTATGAGCGTGATTGGGCGTTGGGGTTTGATTTGGAGAATCGCAGCCGGGAGATCTTGGATGCCGCGGAACGCGCGCGGCAGGTGCGTTCCGCGCCGCCGGAGTGATTGCATTTGCCCCCGTAGATTACGGTAGCGGAAATTGAACCTGTGTCGAAAAACCTGAAGAACATCGGCGTCGTATCTGCGCTGACCATGGTGTCGCGCGTGCTCGGCCTAGGGCGCGATATGCTCGTGACGGCGATCTTCGGCACCTCGGCGCTCGCCTCGATTTTTTATACGGCGTTTACGTTGCCGAATCTATTCCGGCGATTGCTGGGCGAGGGCGCGCTCACGGCCGCACTGGTGCCGACCTTGCAGGAGGAGTTGAAGGCGAAGGCGCGCACTGGGGCTTTCGAGTTGGTGAACCAAGTGTCGAGTTGGCTCTTGGTGGTGACGGGCGGAATCGTCGCGGTGGCGATGTTCACTTTGGCGTGGGCAGATGAACTGACGGCGCGCGCGCGTGGTTGGGGTCTGGCGGCGGATACCGCGTGGCGTTTGGCGGAGTCGGCGGATTTCGCGATCTTCCTGTTTCCCTATCTGGTGTTCGTGTGTTTGGCGGCGGCGTTCAGTGCGGCGTTGCAGACGTTGGAGCGCTTCGTCGAGCCGGCGCTTTCGCCGATTTGGTTAAATCTGGCGATGATCGGCTTGCTCGGCGGGGCTTATTGGGGCGGCTGGGCGGATCGAAACGAGGGGCTGATGCTCTGGTTGTGTTCAGGCGCATTGCTTGGGGGATTTTTGCAGATGGCGGTGCCGGCAGCTGCGTTGATGAGGGAAGGATGGCGGCCGCGTTTGGACTTTCAGCGGAGTGCCCCGCTACGCCAAATTTTGACGCTGATGGGGCCGACGGTATTTGGATCGGCGATTTACCTCGTGAATATGGCGGTGGCGCGGCTCGTCGGATTGTCGTTGAACGACTCGGCGGTGGCGGTGCTCAACCTCGCGACGCGCCTCATGGAACTGCCGATCGGGGTGTTCGCGGTGGCGATTTCGACGGTCGTGTTTCCGCTGATCGCAAAATACGCGGCGGCCGGAGACGGGACGCGGCTCGCGGAAGCATACCAAAAAGGGATGCGGCTGATTTTGGTCATCAACGTGCCGGCGGCCATCGGCCTGACGGTGCTGGCAGCGCCGATTATTCGACTGTTGTTTGAGCGCGGAGCGTTTGGCGCCCGGGACACGGCGATGATGGTGCCGGTACTCGCGGTCTATGCGGTCGGGCTGCCGTTTTTCGCGTTTGTGAATCTGATCTTGCGCGCATTTTACGCCCGTAAAGATACGGTGACGCCGGTGCGGGCGGCGTGGTTGAGCTTCGTCGTCAATCTCGGTCTGAGCCTCGCGCTCATGGAGTGGCTGGGCACGGTCGGGTTGGCCATCGCGGGCAACATCGCGGTCGTCGCGCAGGCAGCCTACCTGCAACGCCGTTTGGCGGCGGGCCACGAGGGGCTGCGCTTCAGTCATCTTTGGGGCGATTTGGGTAAAATCGCAGTGGCGGGGGCGGCGATGGGCGGATTGGTCGCCGGCGGTTGGTGGGCTTGGACGCGAATGGTGCCGCCGACTGCCTGGGGCGACGTGACGGGGCTGGTGGTCTTGATCGGCCTAGGCGCCGGGAGCTACGCGGGCATGTTGTGGGCGATGCGGATCAAAGGTCGCGAGGAGATCGCCGCGATGTGGGAGAAATTTCGGACCCAAAATCGCTGATCGATTCCGGCCTCTTGGCATGACGTTTAAATTCGATTGGTTTCTGACCGGAATGGTTCTCGCCATGGTTTTGGCGTGGTTAGTGCCGGACCCGGGTGCCGCGGGCGGAGTGCTGCAACCGGAACTGCTGACGAAAGTCGGCATCGCGCTGATATTTTTTCTCCACGGCGTCGCGCTCTCGTTTCCGTCGCTGAAGGCCGGCGTGCTCAACTGGCGGTTGCATCTGCTGGTGCAGGCGAGCACGTTCCTGATGTTTCCGTTGCTGGGCTTTCTCGCGCTACACCTTTTGGGCGACCGGATGCCTGCGGGCTTGAGTTTGGGCTTTTTCTACCTGTGTGCGTTGCCCTCGACGGTCTCGTCGTCGGTGGCGTTTACGGCGGCGGCACGGGGTAACGTCGCGGGCGCGGTGTTCAACGCGACGTTGTCGAGTTTGCTGGGCGTGGTGCTCACGCCGTTGTGGATCGGCCTCGTGCTGACGACGGCGGGACAGGCGCTCGATTACGGTCCGGTGATTTTCGATCTGTTTCGCTGGCTTATTTTGCCGCTGATCTTCGGACAATTGGCGCGACCGGTGATCGGGACGTGGGTGCAGCGGCACAAAGCGAAAATCGGCGTCGTGGACCGCGCGACGATTCTCGTGCTCGTTTACACCTCGTTCTGCGATTCGTTTACGCAGGGAGTGTGGGCCAACAATGCGCTGCTGATGCTGGTCGGCGTTGGCCTGGGCTCGGCCCTGATTTTGGCGGTGGCGCTCGGAGTCACGACGTGGAGTGCCCGGGCCATGGGCTTGAGCACCGAGGACCGCATCACCGCGATTTTCTGCGGCTCGAAGAAGACGTTGGCTTCGGGCGTGCCGATGGCGAAATTGATCTTCGGTGCGCATCCGGCGATCGGGCTGATTCTGCTGCCGATCATGGTGTATCACTCGCTCCAATTGCTCGTTTGCGGTGTCCTCGCCGAGCGTTGGTCGAAGCGACCGCCCGAACCGTCGAACCGGGTCGATTGACTATTTGGTGTAGGCGATCCCCTTCCTGATTTCTCTATGCAACCCATCTCCCCGGCTACGCTCCTCGACGCGCTCAACTGGCGCTATGCCACCAAAAAGTTTGATCCTGCCCGCAAGCTCTCGGCCGAGACGTGGGCGACGCTTGAACAGGCGCTGATTCTTTCGCCGTCCTCCTTCGGGCTGCAGCCGTGGAAGTTTCTGGTGATCACCGATGCGGCGGTGAAGGCGCAATTGGTGCCGATTTCGTGGGGCCAGACCCAGCCGGCGGATTGTTCGCACCTGCTTGTTTTGGCCGTGAAGCAGGGTCTCGGGGCCGATCACGTGGAAAAGTTTCTGGACCGTCAGGTCGAAGTGCGCGGCGGCTCGAAGGAGAAACTGAGCGGTTACCGCGACATGATGCTGGGCAGCCTCGCGGGTGCCGCGAAGGCCGGGACGCTCGATGCTTGGCAGGCCAACCAGATCTATATCGCGCTCGGTCAGTTCATGGCGGCGGCGGCGCTGAGCGGCGTCGATACGTGCCCGATGGAAGGCATCGACCGCGCGAAGTATGACGAAGTGCTTGGCCTCGACGGGACAGATTTCGCGACGGTGGTGGCGTGCCCGGCAGGTTATCGCGCGGCGGATGACAAATACGCCACCGCTCCGAAGGTGCGGTTTAAGTCCGAGGACGTGATCGTGCGGATTTGAAAGAACGGTCGAAAAGGTAGGGACCGCTCTCCGAGCGGTCCGGGCCTGAGCAACGCGGAGTAGGTTCTGGCGCCGGCTTTCATTTGCTCCTCAACGGTGACCGCGTGCTCGGTTCTGCCAGGGCCTGTTGCCCGGGGATTGAGGTCGATGTTTTCGAAGGAAAACTCACGAAACGCTGCGCAGGCCCCGCAGGGTCGGCGGCCCTTACGACCGCAAAAGTAAGGCCAGACATTTTTTTACCAACGTCCCTTGATAAACAGACTGTCATTGCGAGAAGCGCAGCGACGAAGCAATCCAGTGGATTGCCAAGGCGCGCTTCGCGCACCTCGCAATGACAAACGTCTAGAAATTAAGGGACGTTGTTATTAGGCCCTCAGTTCAATCGAAAACTAACAAACAACGGCCAGAGCCCTTCGGCTCGGCGACCCTTCGGCTCGGCCGTCTTACCCCTTTTGGATTTGCCCCCACGATTTCTACGAGGTGTTGCCGCTCACTCGGCGGCAAGTCCGGGCCGATAATCACCACGTGCCCTTGATGCCAATCGTCCAGAGCGATGCGTAGTCGATGCGTTGGCGAAACTGCGCGTGCTCCGGCGTGTTCGGGCCGCGGATCTCCGTGTCCTCGGTGGCGTTGCCCACGTTGCGGAGATTCACGAAGACCCCGACGCGCTTCCAGAAGTAATACTCCCCGAGCACGTCGACGTAGAGCCGCTTGGCTGAGTAGTTGAACGTGCCTGACTCGATCCCCTGTCCAGTGACGGCCGCATTGCGCTGCCGGCCGCGGTAGTTCCAGTTCACCCGCGCGTTCCATTTCGGGCGCGTGAGGCTCACGCCCCAGCTCGCGCTCCGGGAGATAAAGCCCGCGAGCGACGCGGTCTCGTCGCCGAGCAAGCGCTGCGAGCTGCCGTTCGCAAACACCTGCACCCCGCGCGCCCACGGTGGCAGAAACGTGAGCGCCTGCTTGTAGCTGAGGTCGATGCCCTGCATCCTCACTGTGCCCCGCAGGTTGTGCTGGGTCTGCACGTCGAAAGGATCGTAGGTCGCGACATCGAGGTCGTAGAGATTGAGAAATTCCGGCGTCGCGTTAAAGACGGTCGCGCCGAAGAAATCGTCGATCTGCCGTCGAAAGGCGCCGACCGAAATCTGCCCGACGCCTTGGAAATAGCGCTCGAGCCGCACGGAGAACGTCTCGGCCTGCCATGCCTTGATTGCGGCATTGTTGACGACGATTCGGTTGTTGTTCCCGGCCGGCAGCGAGGTGTCTGGTAGCGTGACGCCGCCTGTATAGAAGGAGAAGTTGGGCCGGCCAACCGATTGAAAATAGGCGGCGCGAGCCACCCAGTCCTCGGAGAACGTGTAGCTCGCGTTCAAGCTCGGGAAGAGCCGCAGGTATTCCTTCTCGGTGCGCGTGCCGCGGTCGAGGTAGGTCAGCCGCGAGACGCCGAGCGCATCGGTGGTCGGCACGATCAGGGTAGGTGTGCCGTCCGGGTTGCGCAGGATCTGGCCGCTCGCATCGCGCCGGAAGTTCAGCGACGGATCGCTGCGCGGGCCGGCGGCTTTGACGTTGGTCTGCTCAGCGCGGAGACCGCCGACAAGCTTGAGCCGCCGGTCCAAGAGCGAGACATCGCCGCGGAGATAGAGGGACGAGACGAGCTCCTGCGAGACGCGCGAGCCACCGACGAGACTCCGGTAGCGCGTGTTTTCGTTGACGGTAAATTGCCCCGGATTGGCGGTGAAGTGTTCGTAAAACGCGCGGTTGCTGATCGTCTGCAGCTGCGGGAAGCCATACGGCAGCGTGCGCTGCGAATAGATCGGATCGAAGAATGGCACCGCAGTGTCGTCATTGCCGACGGGCGTGGTGCTCGCGCGGCCGTCGCGGCCGACGTAGTTGTGCGTGATCGTGCCCCCGCGGTAGTCGCGCTGCGCTTCACGTACATCGAAGCCCACTTTCAGCGTAAA
The DNA here is from genome assembly GCA_945882935.1 of Opitutus sp. GAS368. Taxonomy (GTDB): domain Bacteria; phylum Verrucomicrobiota; class Verrucomicrobiia; order Opitutales; family Opitutaceae; genus Tous-C4FEB. Next base: position 36,283 of record CAMCWW010000006.1, on the reverse strand, counting down.
CGGTACCGCCGTGAAGAAATCCCGGCGGAGATGGCCGTAGGCCGTGCGCTGCGTATCGAGCGTGCGGTCGGCTTGGCGGGTGCCGGACGTGAGGGCATAGGTGCCGAGGTTGTAGGGATCGATGGGCGCTCCGGTTGCGCCGTCGGTCACAGTGATGCGGTTGGGCCGCAGGTAGAAGATGTCGTCGAACGCGATCGTCACGCCGGAGCGCTGCGCGGTCGCGACGCGAAAGTAACCCTGCTCCATGTCGCGGTTCTGGTCGTTCTGCTGCGAGTAGCCGAGGCCGACGTCGCCTTTCCAGACTGGTCCTTCGTGCCGCCAGATCAGCGTCGGCATGTAGGTGCGGTTGAAACGATTTCGCTCTTGGTGGGCCGAGGTCAGCGTGCCCGCGCCGGTCGCCCCGCGCGTCGAGAAGGCGGTGAAGTCCCCCGGGAGCACCCGCACCGTGTTGAAGGTCACGTTTGAAACGAGGAACTGCCCGTCGAACGACGAATATTGAAAACCAAAGGTGAGGCGGTCGTTCGGCGTCAACCGGTAGTCAACCGAGGCGCCGATCGACCGGCGGGTCGTGACCTTGGGCGCATCCTGGATGAGGTATTGAGAGAGATAGGGTTTGTCCGGTGTGGTGTCGGGGAATGCCACGCCATTCGTGGTGGTATTGGCCCCGCGCCAGGTCGTCTGCGCGTTGTCCTGCGGCGAGTAGTTCGTCGAGTAGCCGCCCGAGAGGGTGTAGCCGAAGCGCTTGTTCACTGGGGCCACATAGGCGAAATCGAACCCGGGATGGACGTTGCGGGTCGCGCTGGGCTTGGGGCCCGGGACTTTGTTGAAGTTGCGGGCATTGTCGCGCATCTGCAGATAGACACTCGTATTGAACGACGGCCGCGACCGCTCAAACGCGCTCCGCGGCACCATGTTCACCGAGCCAGCCAGCGCCGAGCCCTGCGACTCCGGCGTGGGCGAGTAGCTCACCTCGATGCGTGACAGGTTGTTGATCGAAATCATGTCGGACTGCACCGCGCGGCTCGAGCTACCGCCCGTCGAGGCGGTCGCTACACTAAAGCCGTCCACCGTCACCGGCACGAAATCCGAGGGCACGCCGTTGATGGAGATATCGCGGGCATTGCCGCCGGTGTAGTCGATGGTTACGCCGGGCATGAACTTGATGAACTCGGCCGCATTGCCCTCAGCGACATTGCCGAATTCATCGGTCGAGACGACGTTCTTGATGGCCGAGGCAAAGCGCTGCTCGTTAATCGCAAAAGCAGCGGCGTCCATCTCGCGCGAGGTGGCAACGCGGAACGCGTCGAGTTGCACGACGGCGCCATCCGCGCCGGGCCGCCCGCCGGCAAGCGAGATGTCGTGCGGCGCGACGCCACCCGCGGCGACAGCGACGGAGGTGGTCAGCGGCGGAAGTCCGCTGAAGAGTACGGTCACGCGCGCGGTGCCAGCCGGGACGTTGGTCAAGCGGTAGGTGCCAGTGGAATCCGAGAAAGTCTCGAGCGGCGTGCCCTCAACGGTGAGGCGGGCGTTCTCAACGTATGCGCCGCTGCGGGCGTTGAGCACGCGGCCTTCGATGGTGCCGACGTCGGCAGTTTGGCCGAATGCCATCGATCCGCACAACGCGAGAAAGAGGCAAGCGGCGGCAGAGAGACGCAGATGCAGGGCAGGCGAGAATTCCATGGGGTTTTGGGGTTAGCGTGGTCAATCTTTGACTGGCTGGGTGGCGGAGTCGCGCCAAGCCAAATGAGTCAAACTTTGCACATTGCGCTCTGCTTAGTGACGGCGGGTGCAGCCCGGATTCTTCGCAACCTGCGCCGGGTCTTTAAAACCGTGCCGATGGGGCGGGCGCAGTCAGTCCCAGCGCGCGAAGGTCTCGCGGGTGATCGCATAGGCGATGTGGCGAACCGGGCGCCCAAACACTTCGCCCACTTCATTCCAAGGAATCATCACGCCGCCGATCTTCTCCATGGCGCGGCGTGACCTCAGGTTCTCCTCGCCGATCCGGAAGATGACGCGTGGGAAATCGGCGAGCGCGTGCGCCAACATGATCCGCTTCATGTCCCGGTTCCATGTGCCGCCCCACAGCCGCCGTTCGAGAAAGGTCCACCCGATCTCGATTTCGCCGGGCCCGACCTTGCTCTGCGAATAGCGCGAATAGCCGACGATCCGACCGGTCGCGTTTTCGATTGCGACCAGCCCGCCGCGATCCCCGACCGCCTCGTCGATGAATTTCCGAAAGACCGGGCGCTGATACCGCTCGCGAAACGGATGCAGCGCCCAGATGTCCGGATCGCTGGCGACGGCATAAAGGAGTTCGAAATCGGCCTCGGTAAACGGCCGCATCAACAGCAGGGTGCCGGCGAGGGTCGGCTGGTAATTGAAAGGAGGGCTCATCGTCAGACCGGTATCGTGCACGTGGTCCGGCCTGGTCGAGCGCAGTCGGGACAAAGCTTCGGGCCGGCTTCGACGTTTCCGGTGACCCGCGAGGTTTTGGATCGCGCTAAGCCGGAGCGAGGCCTTGGGCGAACCGCGAATGAACACGAATGAACGCAAATTCCGGAGGAAGGCAGACTGAAAGATCCGGGAAAATTCTGGTTCGCGTTTGGTGAGATTCCAAGTTCGGGGCGGCAGTCACGGATTTGATTCGCGGTCATTGGCGTGCATTCGCGGTTCAATTGCATCGATCGAGAGTTCGAATGTTATGTGCCGTGGCCTCACGCGAAAACGGCGGTGCGCTCGGCAGCGGTGAGTTCGCGCCATGTGCCGGGGGCGAGATCACCAAGGGAAAAGTTGCCGATGCGGGCGCGGAGGAGTCGAAGCGTGGGGTGGCCGATGGCGGCGGTCATGCGGCGGACTTGGCGGTTTTTTCCTTCGATGAGTTCGAGGGCGAGCCAGGTGTCGGGGATGGATTTTCTTACGCGGATGGGCGGGTCGCGCGGGGCGATGGCGGGCGGTGAATCGAGCAGGCGCGCGCGGCAAGGCAAGGTGCGGGTGTCGTCGATCGCGATGCCGCCACGGGCGAGGCGGGCGAGGGCAGCGGCGGATGGGGCGCCTTCGACCTGCGCCCAGTATTCGCGGCGGTGGGCGTGGCGGGGATCGAGCAGCCGGGAGTTGAGACCGGGCTCGTCGCTGCAGAGCAGCAGGCCCTCGCTGTCGGCGTCGAGGCGGCCGAGGGCGTAGACGCCGGCGGGCAGGCCGAAGCCGGCGAGCGGGCGCCATTTCGAGCCGGGCTCGGGCGTGAATTGCGAGAGGATGCCGTAGGGTTTGTTAAACGCGAGCAGCACGGGAGAAAGTGGGGCGGGGGAGGGATGAGGGCTGTCGTTTGCCGGGCTTAAATGAATCCAAGCCGTTTGACCGCGAATAAACGCCAATGGCCGCGAATCTTATTCGTAGCCCATAACCCCCAGCTTGGCACCTCATCAAACGGTGATCCCAAATTTAGACGGAACGTTTCATCGGCGTCTCTCTGTAATCTGCGTTCATGCGGGTTCATTCGCGGTTCGCTCAAGTTATTGTTGGGCTTGAGCGAAGGGGACAAGGATTTGGATTCGGAGTTTTTGATGCGGCGGGGGTGGAGCCGGGCGTGAACGGCGTCTTTGGTGTTGTAGGGGCGTCGCTCGCCGACGGTCGCGGGCGGCGTCAAGCGCCGCCCCCTACGGTTGGCCAGCGGACGCGCCTTCGAGGGAAGTAGCGGTTGCGGCTGGCGCGGTGGTTGCTCATGGGTTGGGCAATGCAAGCTCTTCACCTTACCGCCATCAATCAGCTCAGCGTTGTCGATGCGCCCGCGCCCGTGCCGGCGGCGGGTGAGGTCGTGGTGACGCTCAAGGCGGCGGCGCTCAACCACCGCGATGTGTGGATCAAGCTCGGGCAGTATGCGGGACTAAAGTTCCCGTCTCAGCTAGGCTCCGACGGAGCGGGCGTGGTGACGGCGCTTGGCGCAGGCGTGGATGCGGCGTGGCTCGGACGGGAAGTGATCATCAACCCGAGCTTTGACTGGGGCGCGAGCGAGGCGGCGCAAGGGAGCGCGTTTACGATTCTCGGGCTGCCGCGCGCGGGGACCTTGGCGGAGCAGATCGCGGTGCCGGCGGTGCAACTCGCGGCCAAGCCGGCGCATCTGACGTGGGTCGAGGCGGCGGCGTTGCCGTTGGCGGGATTGACGGCGTATCGGGCGCTGTTTGGGCGGGCGCAGTTGCGGGCCGGGGAGAAGGTGTTGGTGTCCGGGATCGGCGGCGGCGTGGCGTTGTTTGCGTTGCAGTATGCGGTGGCGCAGGGCGCGGAGGTGTGGGTGACGTCGAGCAGTGCGGACAAGATCGCGCGGGCGGTCGCGCTCGGGGCGAAGGGCGGATTTGATTATGCGCAGGACGGCTGGACCGGGCTGGTGGCGGCACAGGTGCCGGGCGGCCTCTTCGACGTGATCGCGGACAGCGCGGGCGGTCCGGGTTTTGACCACCTGATCGACCTGACGGCGCCGGGCGGGCGGATTGTGTTCTTTGGGGCGACGCGGGGAAATCCGGCGGTGTTGCCGATGCGGAAAATTTTCTGGCGAAATATCTCGCTGCTTGGGACGACGATGGGGTCACCGGCGGACTGGCGGGCGATGACGGATTTTGTGGCGCTCCACAAAATCGTGCCGGTGGTGAGCGACGTGTTCCCGCTCGCGCGCGCGGGCGAGGCGTTTGAGCTGATGGAGCGGGGCGGGCAGTTTGGGAAAATCGTGGTGACGATGTAGGGGCGGGGGCGCGAAGGGGCTTGGCGGGCGGAGACGGATGGATCGCCACGGCGCGCTTTGCGCGCCTCGCGATGACAACCGCACGGATCAGCCGAAGATTTTGCCGCGGTTGAAGCGCCGGATCGCGAGGCTCCTCACAAGTGATAACGAATCAAGTGGTGGCCAAAGCGGCGGCGCGGGCGCGGACGGCGGGCCAGTGGGATTCCGGAATGGAGGGGCCGATGTGTTGGACGCACTCGGCGCCGAGGACGGACCCGAGGCTGCCGGCGGCGGGCAGCGACCAGTTGCCCAAATAGCCGTGGAGGAAGCCGGCGGCCCAGGCATCGCCTGCGCCCGTGGTGTCGATGGCTTGGGGGACTTTCACCGGTTCGATGCGGTGGAGCTCGGCGCCGCGGGCGATCCAAGCGCCGTCTTTGCCCATCTTCACGGCGGCGAGTCCACCGTGAGAGGCGAGACGTTTTGCGAGTTCGTCGTAGGCGGTGGTTTTAGTCTGATAGAGCGCGTGAATCTCGTCTTCGTTGGCGAACACGACGTCGACGCCCTCGTGGAGCTGGGTCATGATCCAGTCGCGGGCGACGTTGACGACTTCGAAGGAGGAGAGGTCGATGCTGATGGTGCAACCGGCGGTGCGGGCGGCCGAGACGACGGCGGTGGCGAGGGCGGGGTTGAACATCAGGTAGCCCTCGATGTGGGCGTGGCGGCTGCCGGCAAAGTCGGCGGGGCTGACCTCATCGGGCGAGAGGGTCATCGCGGCTCCGAGGCAGGTGCGCATCGTGCGCTGACCGTCGGGCGTGATCAGGGAGAGGCAGCGGGCGTTGGGAAGGGGCGCGCGTTTAAAGCGGGAGCCGTCAACGCCATGGTCGAGGAAGTTTTGGTGGTAGGTAGTGGCGGTTTCGTCGGAGCCGATTTTGCCCAGATAGCGGGTTTTGAGCCCGAGGCGGGCAGCGGAGATAATCGTGTTGGCGGCGGAACCGCCGGGGGCGCGCACGGGGCTGGCGTGGAGTTGGGTGACGAGGCGGTGCATCTCATCGGCATCGACGAGTTCCATGCCGCCCTTGGCGCCGCGGACGTGCTGGGTGAGGAATTCGTCGGGCACGCGCGCGAGCAAGTCCATGATGGGATTACCGGCGCCGATGAGATCGTAGGAAGCCATAAGGTTTAAGAGGTGTAAGAAGAGTAAGAGGTGTAACGGGAGTAAGTTCTCGGACGGTCAGTCGGTCACGGTGAGGTTGGTCGCGAGGATGGGTTCGTCATCGATTTCGACGAGGAGGGAGTAGTCGCCGGCTTGGGGAAAGGTGAGGTTGCGGATTTCATTGATGAGATTGATGCGGTCGAGCGGGCTGCGGGCCTCAAAAGGGCGCTCGATCAAGGGTTGGACTTGAGTGGCGTCGAGGCCCATCGAGATGCGCATTTTATGTTCGCCGGGCGAGCAATCGGTGAGAGTCATGAACCAAACCATAAACGGGTGGGTGACGGGAAAACGGTGGGCCTTGATGTTGGAAAACACGCCTAGGATGGTGTGTTTGCCCGAGCCGGGGTCCATGTGGACGCCATCGCAGGTGAGCCAACAAAGCAGCTGGGGCTTGGATTGCATTTGGCGGAGTTGGGCGGGCGGCGCGAGGCGGGGCAAATCATTTTGCTGGCGGTGGCGCGCAGTGCAGGCGAGTAACGAAGCCGATGGTTTTGGCCCTCATCAAAGCAGCGCAGCAGGCACCCACGGTGATGGAGTCGCTCAAGGATTATCCCGAGTGGTTCGTGGTCGCGTGCGTGACGATCGTGGCGGCGGTGGCGGTCTGGGTGCTGGTGAAGCTGCTAAAGTGGGCGCTGTGGGCGTTATTGATCGGGGTTTTGGTCGTCGGCGGAGCGACGGTGGCCCTGCTTTTGTTGCGATAGAACGGCTGGGGCTGAGCTTTTGCTTGCGCGTGGCGGAGGCGGGCGTTTATCCCTCGCCGATGAAATACATCTTCGTGACCGGCGGAGTGGTATCGTCGCTGGGCAAAGGCCTCACGGCGGCGTCCTTGGGTGCGCTCTTGGAGCTGCGCGGCCTGACGGTGCGCATCCAGAAATTCGACCCCTATCTGAATGTCGATCCGGGCACGATGAGTCCCTACCAACACGGCGAAGTTTACGTGCTGGAAGACGGCGCCGAGACGGACCTCGACCTCGGGCACTACGAGCGTTTCACGAGCGGAAAGCTCTCCCGGCTCAACAGCTTGAGCTCGGGTCAGGTCTACGAAGCGGTCATCCAAAAGGAGCGCCGGGGCGACTACCTTGGGAAAACGGTGCAGGTGATCCCGCATGTCACCAACGAGATCAAGGAGCGCATCTATTCCGGCGGCAAAGATGTCGATATTCTGATCACCGAAATCGGCGGCACGACGGGTGACATCGAAGGCCTGCCGTTTCTGGAGGCGATGCGGCAATTCGCGCTCGAGGTCGGGCCGACGGATTGCGTGTTCATCCACGTGACCCTCGTGCCGTTCCTCAAGGCGGCCGGCGAACTCAAGACGAAGCCGACCCAACAATCGGTGGCGAAGTTGCGCGAGATCGGCATTCAGCCGGACGTGCTCGTATGCCGCACGGATCACCCGCTGGACCACGACCTACGCGACAAGATTTCGATGTTCTGCAACGTGCCGGTGAAGGCCGTGATCGAGTGCATGGACGTTGATACCTCGATCTACCAGTTGCCCCTCGCGCTCCAGAAGGAGGGCATGGACCAACTCGTGATTGACCTCCTCGGCCTGAAGCACCCGCCGGCGGAAAAGAACATGTGGGAGACGATCGTCAGCCGGATTTTGAATCCCAAATACGAGGTGACGATCGGCGTGGTCGGCAAATACATCGAGCTGCAGGACGCCTACAAATCAGTTTACGAGTCGATCACGCACGCGGGGATAGCGAACAACTGCAAGGTGAACATCCGGCGCATCGACGCCGAGGATTTGGAGAAGAAAAACGGGCTCGCGGTGCTCAAGGGCCTCGACGGCATTTTGGTGCCGGGCGGCTTCGGCGATCGCGGCACCGAGGGCAAGATCGCGGCGGCGATGTATGCCCGAGAAAAAAAAGTGCCGTATTACGGGCTCTGTCTCGGCCTGCAGATTGCCGTGATCGAGTTTGCCCGCAACGTGCTGAAGCTCGCGGGCGCGAACAGCACGGAGTTCGACGCGAAGTCGCCGCACCCCGTGATCAACATCATGGAAGAGCAGAAAAAGATCATCGATAAAGGCGCGACGATGCGGCTCGGCAGTTACGAGTGCGCGCTCACCCCCGGCACCCTGGCCTACAAAGCCTACGGCATGACTAGCGTGCGCGAGCGCCATCGGCACCGGTTCGAAGTGAACAACGCCTACGTGGGCCAAATGCAGCGCGCCGGCATGATGGTAAGCGGGATCAATCCCCGCCGGAACCTCGTCGAAATCATCGAGCTCAAGGGCCACCCTTGGTTCCTCGGCACGCAGGCGCACCCGGAGTTTCAATCGAAGCCCAATAAGGCGCACCCGCTCTTCGCGGCCTTCATTGCGGCGACGTTGAGGGGTAAAAAAGCCGGCGCGCGCGGCAGCTCGGGGCCGTCGGCCTCAAAATCGCCCAAGGCGAAGGCCAAGCCGGCGACGCGGGTGAAGGTAAAGTAGCCCGTGCTCTACGACCCGAATAAGCTCCTTTTGATCGCGGGGCCGTGCTCGTTGGAGAACGAAGGCGTGTGCCGGGCGGTCGCCGAGAAACTCACGGCCATTGGCAAGGCTCAGCCGGAGCTGACGATCATCTTCAAAGGATCTTTCGACAAAGCCAATCGGACCTCCGTCAGCGGGCCACGCGGGACCGGCATTGAGGAAGGCCTCAAGCTGCTTGCGTTGATCAAGCGCGACTACGGATTTCCGGTGCTGACCGATGTGCACGAACGGGCGCAAGTCGCCGAGATCGCGGCCGTGTGTGATGTGATCCAGATCCCGGCGTTTCTTTGCCGGCAGACGGATCTATTGCTTGCGGCGGCGGCGACCGGGCGCACGGTGAATGTGAAGAAAGGTCAGTTCCTCTCGCCGCAAGAGATGGTGCACGTGACGGGTAAACTGCGGGAAGGCGCGGCCAAGGAGATCTGGCAGACGGAGCGCGGCACGACCTTTGGTTATCAGAACCTCGTCGTGGACATGCGGTCGTTTGCGATCATGGCGCAGAACGGGTACCCGACGATTTTTGACGCCACGCACGCGGTGCAGTTGCCGGGCGCGGGCGGCGGCAAGAGCAGCGGCCAGCGCGAGTTTGTGCCGCCGCTGGCGAAGGCGGCGCTCGCGGCCGGGGCCGACGGACTTTTCATCGAGACGCACCCTGATCCGGCGAATGCCATCAGTGACGGGCCCAACATGATCTCACTCGATGCGTTGCCGGCGTTGCTCACTTCGTGTGTGGCAATCTGGCGGGCGGTGCGGGACTAGGGCGACGTTTGGCGGGGTCGGGCGATGCCTCACCTTGACCACGGCATCTCGGCCCGCACACTGGGCGAGAATCAAATCTCTGATGGCTACCTTTATCATAGACGTGCCCGTGCCCTCCATGGGCGCAACTGTGAGTGAACTCACGGTCGTCACGCTCAAAACCAAGCCCGGTGACCGAGTGGTCAAGGGGCAGAAAATCGCGGAACTGGAGAGCGATAAGTCGATTTTTGAATACGAAGCGCCGGGCGACGGCCTCGTTTTGGCGTTGCCGGTGAACCCCGGCGAAGTCCTTCAGCCCGGGGCGCTCTTTCTGAAGCTCGAAACCGAGGACGGCAGTCTCCGGCACTTGGAATCGAAGACCGGGGCCGAAGCGCCAGTGACGGTGGCGAAGGCGACGGCGACGGCGACGGCGGCTCTGATATGGACGCCGCGGGCGCTCAAACTGGCGCAGGAAGCAGGGCTAAATCCAGAGACGTTGATCGGCATTGAGGCTACGGGCCCGGGGGGTCGGGTCTCGGGCGACGACGTCACGCGGCTGCTCGCCCAGCGCCAAGCCTGAGCTTTTCGAATCTTTAATTTTTCTCTGATTGAACTCCCAAGCCACGGTCTGCATCGCCGGCGTAGGTCACGCGGCGCCCGCCAAAATCCACGCCAACAGCGAAATCCTGAAGGCTTTTCCGAATCGCACGGAGGACGAGATGGTGCGGCTGACGGGGATCCGCGAGCGGCGTTATGCAGCTGATGATGAAAGTGCGACGGACCTCGCGGTGATCGCGGTGCAACATGCGCTCGCGCAGGCGGGCATGACGGCGGCGCAGATAGACGGGATCATCATGGCGACGCTCATTCCCGACCAGCCCGTGCCGGCGGCGGCGAGCGATCTGGCGCGGCGGCTGGGGATTCCCCGCGTGCTAGCGTTCGACCTGAACGCGGCGTGCTCGGGCTGGCTTTATGCGCTCGAGGTGGGGCGGTCGTTTATTCTCTCTGGCACGGCGAGTAACCTGATCGTCGTCACGGCGGAGTTGTTGTCGCGCATCACAAATCCGCAGGACCACGAGACGGCATTTCTCTTTGGCGATGGCGCTGGCGCGGCGATTTTGACCAAGGGCGAGGGCGGGCATCGGCTGCATCGCATGGGGCTCGGTGGCGATGCCGATCAATTTGAAGCCATTCAACGGAAGGGCGGCGGCGCCCGGATGCCTTGGCCGGTGGCGGCGGACGGCCATGAGGCGAATTTTTACCTCCAGATGAACGGCACCTCGGTGTTTAAGCACGCGGTGGTGGGATTTGCCGAGCAGATCGAGCAGACGTTGGTGCGGGAGAACTTGAAGCCGGAGGACATCGCGTGGGTGGTGCCGCACCAGGCGAATGAGCGCATCCTGAAAGCCGTAAGCAAGCGGGTGGGGATTCCCTACGACAGGTTTGTGATGACGATCTCGAAATACGGCAACACGAGCGCGGCGAGCGTCTCGATGGCGCTGGGCTGGGCGGCGGAAGAAGGGATTTTCGCCGACGGGGACAAAATTATTTTTTGCAGTGTGGGCGCGGGGCTCACCTTTGCCGGCGGGTTGCTGGAGTGGTAGCGCGGGCGCGGGGGGCGGGTCGGACGGCGACGTAGGTCCCGGCTCTACCCTCCTTTGCCCAAAGAGATCGGATGAGACCGGCAAAAAACCGGACCCGTTCTTCAACGGCGACGAGGGCGTCGCCGCTCCAACGCTCCTGGAGACGCGACGCCCCCGTCGCGTTCCGTACATTAGCCGCCGGTCTGATTCGACCAGGCCCCGTTGCGTTCCGCCCTTCGAGGGCGACGAGGGCGCCGCCGCTCCAACGCATTTTGGAGACGCGACGCCCCGTCGCGTTCCGTTCATCAGCCGCCAGTCTGATTCGACTAGGCCCCGTTGCGTTCCGCCCTTTGACGGCGACGAGGGCGTCGCCGCTCCAATCTATTTTGGAGACGCGACGCCCCCGTCGCGTGCCGCATCCGGCCCGGCCCTCTGCGCCAGACGCTTTTCCACACCAGCCGGCCCCGAAGCTCTCGGCGTCGCCTGTTCGGATCAACGCAGTTGCTTTTGCAAAAACGTAAACGCGAGGGCCGTCATGCGCGCGCGCTGGGCGTTGTTGGCGGCGCCGCCGTGACCGCCCTCGGTGTTTTCGTAGTAAAGGACGTCGTGGCCTTGGTCGGCGAGTTTCGCGGCCATTTTGCGGGCATGGCCGGGGTGGACGCGGTCGTCGCGGGTCGAAGTCATCAAAAGGGTGCGAGGATATTTTTTCCCGGCGACGGCCTTTTGATACGGTGAGTAACGCGAGATGTAATCCCACTCGGCGGGCACATCGGGATTCCCGTATTCGCCCATCCAACTGGCGCCGGCGAGCAGCAGATGGTAGCGCTTCATGTCGAGGAGCGGAACCTGGCAGACGACGGCGCCGAAGAGTTCAGGGCGCTGCGTGAGCATCACGCCCATGAGTAGACCGCCGTTGCTGCCGCCCTGAATGCCGAGGTGGGCGGGTGAGGTGACTTTGCGGGCGATGAGGTCCTCGGCGATCGCGGCGAAGTCATCATAGGCGCGTTGCCGTTTGGGCTTGAGGGCGGCCTGGTGCCAGCCGGGGCCGAACTCGCCACCGCCGCGGATGTTGGCCAGAATGTAGACCCCGCCTTGCTCAAGCCATGCGGCCCCGATGCCGCCGCTGTAGGAGGGCGTCATCGACACCTCGAAGCCGCCGTAGCCGTAGAGGAGAGTCGGGTTCTTGCCATCGAGGGCGAGATTCTCGCGGGCAACTTGGAAGTAGGGAACGCGGGTGCCGTCCTTGGAGAGCGCCTCGTGTTGGGTGATGGCGAGACCGGTTTTGTCGAAGAAACCGGGGAGCTGCTTGAGGACCGTGCGTGCATCGCGGCCGAGGGTGCCGATCGCGAGCGTGGAAGGCGTGAGGAAGTCGGTGACGCTTAGGAAAAATTCGTCGGATTCGTCGCCATCGACGGCGGTGGCGATGACGGAGCCGAAGGCCGGAGCGGCGAGGGGCGTGCGTTGCCAGCCGCCGTCGGCGCGGAGAGTGAGCGTGTAGAGCCGGTTGCGGACGTTATCGAGCTCGTTGACGATGAGGTGATTTCTCGTGTCGCTCGTGCCGACAAGAGAGGTGCGCGGGCCGGGGGTGAAGAGGAAGGCGAAGTCGCGTTCGCCCTTGAGGAAGCGGGCGTAGTTCATCGCGAGGAGGGCGCCGGCGGGATAGGTACGGCCGCCGGTGGTCCAGGCGGAGCGGAGCTCAACGGTGATCTGGTCGCGGTAGGTGCCGGGCTGGGCGTCGAGTGGGAGCTCGAGTTTGGTGAGTTTTCCGGCTTCGTGCAAAAAGGTCTCGCTCGTGTAGAAGGTAATGGCCCGGCGAATAAATTCGCGGTGGTAGCCGGGCTCGTTGGTCACGTAGCCGTTGACGGAGACATCGGTCGCCTCGCCCGCGAAGACGAGCGGAGCGTCGGCGAGGGCGGTGCCGCGGCGCCAGAGTTTCACGGTGCGCGGATAACCGGAATCGGTGAGTGCGCCGGGGCCGAAATTGGTGCCGACGAAGAGGGTGTCGCGGTCGAGCCAAGTGACGCTGTTCTTGCCCTCGGGGAGGTCGAACGGTTGCTCTTTGACGAAGGCCTTAGTGGCGAGATCGAACTCGCGGACGACGGTGGCGTCACCGCCGCCGCGGGAGAGACGGAGAAGATAGCGGTCGTAGTTGGGATAGAGGGGAACGGGAGCGCTCCAGACCCAGTTTTGTTTTTCGTCACGAGCGAGGGTATCGAGATCGAGAACGGTTTCCCACTTCGGGTTGTCGTTGCGGTAGTCTTCGGGCGTCGTGCGGCGCCAGAGGCCGCGAGGGTTGGTCTTGTCTTGCCAAAAATTGTAATAGAACGCGCCGCGCTTCACGACGGAGGGAATGCGGGCGCGGGAATCGTTGATCGCGAGGAGGCGGTCATAGAGTGCCTGGTAGCCGGGGGCGGCGGAGAGCTCGGCGAGGGACACTTTATTTTGCGCCTCGACCCATGCGAGCGGCTTCGCGCCCTCGACCTCCTCGAGCCAGAGGAAGGGATCATCGGTGGGTGGCGTGGCTGGCGGGGTGGCGGCGGCAAGAGGGGATAGGGAAAGCATGGCGAGGGCGAGGAAGCGGCGGAGTTTCATGGTGGAAGAGAGACCGAGGACGTGGCGGTCAGTTTTGCAATTCGTAACTGAGCACGCTGAGAGCGTAAACGGCGGCGGTCTCGCAACGCAGGACGAGGGGGCCGAGCGTGATGGGCTCGAAACCAGCGGAGCGCGCGACGCTGAGCTCGGCGGGGGTGAAGTCGCCCTCGGGGCCGATCAACCAGATCGCGCTGCGCGGCGGTCGGCCGAGGGCGGTCGTGGTTGCAGCGAGGACGGCCTTGAGCGATTTGGCCCCGGGTTGGAGGCTGGCGATGAGCTTCAGGTCGTAGCCGCGAGCGGACTCCATGAAGGCGGTGGCGGATTGGACCGGGGAGATTTCGGGGAGCCACGGGTTGCCGCATTGTTTGGCGGCTTCGAGGGCGGCCGTCTGCCATTTCTCGATTTTTTTGTCGGAGCGGTCGGCGTCGAGGTGGACTTGGGTGCGTTCGCTCGCGAGGGGCACGATGCGGGCGGCCCCGATCTCCGTGGCTTTGCGCACGATATCGTCCATGGTGCCGCCCTTGGGTAGGGCTTGGCCGAGAGTGAGGGTGAAGGGGAGGGGTTTGGTCTTTTGGGCGAAGCGGACTTTGAGGCGGGCGGCGCGTTTGTCGGCGGTGACGAGTTCGCAGATCCACTCGGAGCCACGGCCGTCGAAAGCGACCACCGTGTGACCGGTGGCGGCGCGGTTGACGACGATGAGATGATGGGACTCTGCGGCCGAAAGGGTGAGCTCTGCGGGTTCGGCGGAGGAGGGCAGGGCGTAGGCGCGAAAATCGGGCATAGAAAGAGCGGATGGCGGAGGGAAACGCGGGTCGAGGGGAAAACAGAAAGGGCGCTCGACCGTGAGGCCGAGCGCCCTTGCCGACTTAACTGAAGGTATGAACCTAAAAAGAACGAGTAACCAACGCCGGGGAAGACGCGGACGGGCCGAGGGGGTTCAAAATCCAGACTGTGAAATTTACGTGGACACGGGCGAAGGGGTTTTCCAAGTTTCTCGTTCGCTTGAAGGCCCAGGTGGCGGAATTGGCAGACGCAGTAGACTCAAAATCTACCACCGCAAGGTTTGTGGGTTCGACCCCCACCCTGGGCACCATGTTTTGCGGTAGGCTTGGTCCTGCGGTGAAGACTTGATGAGGGACATTTGAACGGGCGCGCGCACGGCGGTCGAGTGTCGTCGTGGGACGATGGCAGAGACGGGTTTCACTTCGCTCGCATGAGGCTGAATGGTCGATCGCGGAGCTTTGGCTTGTGGCCCCAATGCACCAGCCGGACGACAAGAACGGTCCGGATAAAATTTAGGTTCCAACTTGGATTTCGAGGCCGGGTATCCAAGCTTTGGACTGTGTTTCCTGTGCAACAGTCTTTGGTACGCCGCTGGGCGTATGCGGTGGTGGTGGCGAGCCTGATCGTGATCGCCTCCAGCCGGAGTGCGGTTGAAGGACCGAAGGTCGAGCATTTCGACAAGATCGTGCACTTTTCCGTCTACGGATTGCTGGGCACGTTGGTGGTGCGGGCGCTGGGGCGGCCGCGGGCGATTTGGGCGGTGGCGTTGGTCTCGGGCTTCGGCGTGAGCGACGAATTGCACCAGTCCTTCACGCCGGACCGGTCGATGGAGCTCGCCGATTGGGTGGCCGATACCCTCGGGGCGACGGTGGCGGTGCTGGCTTACACGCGGTGGACGGCTTACCGGCAACGTCTGGAGTCGCCGGTGCGAATCGGGAAACGCCGGACTGGAGGCGCCGCATGAAGCCCGACGAAATCCAGTCCAAAATCGAAGCGCTGCGAGCTGAAATCGTCCGGCACGATGAGCGTTATTACCGTCAGGCGAAACCGGAGATCACGGATTTTGAGTATGATTTATTGAAGCACGAGTTGGCGGAATTGGAGGTAAAGTTTCCGCAGTTCGCGCGGGCGGACTCGCCGACGCAACAGGTGGGTGACGACCGGGTGCAGGGATTCGTCGAGGTCGCACATCGGCAGAAAATGCTGAGTCTCGACAATACCTACAACGAAGCGGAAGTGCGGGCGTTCGGCGTGCGCTTGGCCAAGCTCGTGGAGAGCGCCAGGGAATTAGAGTTTACGGTTGAGCCGAAGATCGACGGGTTGGCGGTGAGTCTTACCTACGAGGACGGAAAACTCGTGCGGGCGGTGACGCGGGGAAAAGGCGACAAAGGTGACGACGTGACCGCGAATGTGCGCACGATCACGATGTTGCCGCATACGTTAGCCGGAGTTGCGCCGCGCGTGGTGGAGATTCGAGGTGAGATTTATCTTACCGCGGCGGAGTTTGACCGGATCAACGCCGAGCGGGCGGCGGCGGGCGAAGATCTTTACGCGAATCCGCGCAACCTCGCGGCGGGCACGATCAAGCAGCTTGATTCCGCCAAGGTGGCGCGGCGCAAATTGGCGATCGTGCTCTACAGTCTGGGGTATTGTGAGCCGGAGGTCGTGGGTTCGCAGTCGGAATTGCATGAGCGGCTCCGCGCTTGGGGTCTGCCCGTGGTCGAGAAAATGTGGCGCGTGCGCGGGATCGACGCGGCGTGGGACGCGATCGGAGAACTCGATGGACTGCGCCGGAGCTTTGCCTATGGCACCGACGGTGCGGTGGTGAAGCTGGATGACCGGGCGCGGCAACGCGCGGTGGGTGAAACGGCGAAGGCGCCGCGTTGGGCGATCGCGTATAAATTTAAACCCGACACGGCGCGCACCCGGCTGCGCGCGATCACAATCCAGGTGGGGAAGACGGGGATTTTGAGCCCGGTGGCGGAGTTGGAGCCGGTGTTGCTGGCGGGCAGCACGATCAGCCGGGCGACGCTGCACAACGAGGATGAGATTCGCCGCAAGGATATCCGGGTGGGCGATCTGGTGGAGATCGAGAAGGCGGGCGAGGTCATCCCGGCGGTGCTGAAATCGTTCCCCGAAGAGCGCATCGCCGGGGCGGTGGAGTTCGATCTGTGCGCGATGGTCGGCGGAAAATGTCCGGTGTGCGGCAGCGGAATCGCCCGGCTGGAAGTCGCCAGCGAGGACGGGCGCGGCGTGGCGTGGAAATGCCAGAATTACGATTGCCGCGCGCAGCGGACAGGGCGGTTGACGTTTTTTTGTGGTCGGCGCGCGCTTGCGATCGACGGGCTGGGCGAGGTCGTGGCGGCGAAGCTCGTCGAACTCGAATTGGTGAAAGATCCGCCGGAGGTTTATGATGTGGCGTGGGAGACGTTGGCCACGCTCAACCTCGGGACAGCGGAGGAACCGAGGATTTTCGGCGAAAAGAATGCGGCGAAGATTGTCGCGGCGCGGGAGGTGGCGAAGGCTTTGCCGCTGGAGAAATGGCTGTATGCGTTGAGCGTGCCGGACGTGGGCGAGAGCACGGCGCGGGAGTTGGGTCGGCGGCACCGAAGCTTTGCAGAATTGAGAGAGTCGGAGCTTTTACGGGCGGTGCTGCAGAAGGCGGAGTTGCTCGCGCGACGGGAAGTTGAAACGCCGGCGTCGCGGAAAAATCCCGCGAAGTCAGACGAGGATAAAGCGCGGCGCAAAGAGCTGTGCGTCCGGCTCGACGCCGAGATCGCGGCGCTCGATGCGGGGATATTGGCTGGGGCGCCGGCGGACATCGGGCCGGCGGTGGCCGCGAGCGTGTTGGAGTTTTTCGCGAGTGAGCCGGGCCGGCGGATCCTGACCAAGCTCGGCGCGCTGGGGATTGATCCGCAGGGGACGGTGGTGGCGGCGGGCGGGTTTACCGGGAAGACCTTTGTGCTGACGGGGACGTTGCCGACGTTGAAACGCGAGGAAGCTGAGCAACGAATTTTGGCGGCTGGAGGAAAAGTGAGCGGCAGCGTGAGCAAGAAAACGAGCTACGTACTTGCGGGGGCCGACGCCGGTTCGAAGCTAGAGAAGGCGCAGGCGCTCGGCGTCCCGGTGATCGACGAGGCGGAACTGGTTCGACTGCTCGGGCAGTCCTAATCCACCGAGCGGCTCATAAGCCGCGGGCCTGCATGGCGCGGCCGAGCTCTTTCATGAAGGCTTGGGCGTCGGCGGGCGAGGGGCGGTAGCCGGGTTGACTGATCTCCGTAAAGCCGGGGCGGTATTGCTGGTCGATGATCCACTTGCCGGTCACGCCGTCGCTGAAGGTCACGCTACCGCCGGCGATCGCGCCGGGAATGAGGGTCACTTTGTCCACGACGACGGTGACGGTGCTGGGACCGGCGGGGTCGGCGGGCGGGAGCGGATCTTCGCCCGGAGGCAGTTCGGCGTCGTCGCCCTCGGGGAATTCGGAGCCGTCGTCGGGCGGGAGATCGGTGGGGCCGGCGGCTGTGGGGGCGTCGGGCTTTGGGGTGGGGGCGGACTGGCTGACGTCGCTTACGTCGGCTTTGGGGGCGGGGTCTTTGAGGGTGAGTTCAAGGTCGTCGACGAGGAAGCGGACGTCGCGGTAGGTGAGCGTAATCTTGAAGTGCTCGAGGAGTTTTTTTTGGACGGCGGAGAGGTTGTCGCCGGCGGCGACCCAAGTGGCGACGGTGGTTTTTTGCTCGGGAGTGAGGGACATGGTCGGCGGAAAGCGGAGAGTTAAGAGTCGGTGGCTAAAGTTAAGCGCTGAGAGATAAGCGTGAGACCGGCGCAGTCAACGCGGGCGAAGTGGACGGGCCTCGGCGCGCGATGCTCCGACACGAAAAAGGCGCGTTAAGGATAACGCGCCTGCCCTCAATCAGCGGCCGAGCTGGTTCTTGAGGAATTCCACGCTGCTGCGCGTGGTGGCGTCTTGCTCCATCATGTTGTCCACGGCTTTGCAGGCGTGGATGACGGTGCCGTGATCGCGGCCGCCGAAGGCATCACCGATTTCCTGGAGCGAGTGTTTGGTGAGCGTGCGGGTGATATACATCGCGATCTGGCGGGGGATGGCGATGTTGTTGGGCCGACGCTTGCTGGTCATGTCGCTGTGGCGGATCTGAAAATGGTCGGCCACGCGTTTCTGAATCGTCTCGATGGTGAGAATGGTCTGGGCCTGCTCCATGAGCACGTCGTGCAGGAGGCGTTCGGCGGTCGCGAGGTCGATGGGTTTACTGGTGAGGGCGGTGTAGCTGGCGACCTTGATCAACGCGCCTTCGAGGCGGCGGATGTTCTTCGTGATGTTCTGCGCGATGAAATTGAGGATGGGCGCGGGGAGGTCGCATTTGAGCGCGGCGGCCTTGGTGCGAAGAATGGCGATGCGGGTCTCGACGTCGGGCGACTGGATGTCGGCGGGGAGGCCCCATTCGAAGCGGGAGACGAGGCGGGCTTCGAGTTTCTGGATCTCGGAGGCGCGGCGGTCGCTGGAGAGGACGATCTGTTTACCGGCTTCAAAGAGGTCGTTGAACGTGTGGAAGAATTCTTCCTGGATGCGCTCTTTGTTGGCGAGGAATTGGACGTCGTCGAGGAGGAGGACGTCGGCCTGGCGATACCGTTGGCGGAATTTGGTGAGGCTGTTTTCCTGGAGTGCCTGGATGAACTCGTTGGTGAACTTCTCCGTGGAGAGGTAGGCGACGCGGGCATCGGGCTTGCGGCGAAGGATGGCGTGCCCGATGGCGTGCATCAGGTGGGTTTTGCCGAGGCCGGTGTCGCCGTAGAGAAAGAGCGGATTGTAGGCCTGCGCGGGGGATTGGGCGACGGCGAGGGCGGCGGCGTGAGCCATCTGGCTGTTGGAGCCGACGACGAAGGTTTCGAAGGTGTTGCGCGGATTGAGCAGGCCGGCGGTGGGGCCGCGTTCATCGTAGCGGGTGGCCTTACGGGTGGCGCCGGCGGACGCGCGGCTGCGGGCGAGGGCGGAGTCGGCTCCGGCACGCTGGCTGGTGGCCGATGGGGTGGCGCCGGTGGTGTTAAGTTTGACGTGGACGAGGCGGCCGGCGACGAGCCGAAGCCGCTGGGTGATCAGGTCGAGGTAGTTGTCGTTGATCCAAATTGAGGCGAATTCGTTGGGCACGCCTAGGGTGACGACATCTTCGTTGGTTTCGAGGCAAACGACGGGCTCGAACCACATATGGAAAACATCTTCCGGAAACAGCGATTTGAAGTCGCATTTCACGGTTTCCCAAAGGCTGGGCGAGAGAGACAGGGTGGGCATTAGCGGGCGATGGGAGCGGTTTTATTCACAGACGGGGCCGAGGGGCTCTTTCGTCACGTTCGTTCTAGGCTGCATCCGGGCTCGCGGGGGGAGAAAATGGGAGAGTGGACCAACAGAAATAAAAGCGGAATTTTGGAATGATATAACATGTTGTTGGCCAATTGATAGTTGGAACTATCGGGTGGCGGCTGACGAGATGAAGCGAAAAGGAAGTGAGAAGGAACGTTCGGACCGACCAGAAGAGGTGGCGAAGGAGGGAATAACTGCGAAGCAAAAATGCATGACAAGGCGAAGTTTTTGACAAGTTACTCACAGGCGGGTTGGGCATAACTTTTTGAATTTTTTGTTGCCAGCTATTCGCTGAGCTGGGGGTGGGCGATTTGACCGCTTTTTTGGTGTAGTTTGATGGAAAATACATAGGCGGAAATTCAGAGGGAAAAGCGCCTTGAAATTGTTACAGGAAGGTTACGACCATGAAACGGAAGTGCGTTCGGCGATACACGAACGCCGTGACCCAAGGGGGAACCTTAGACCGCCGCCCGCGCGGGGTCGACCCACTTGCCGTGTTCTTTGATCAGGGCGATGAGGCGGGCGTCGGCCTCGGCTTGGGGAAGGTTGTATTGCACGCAGGTCTTGCCGACGTAGAGGTTGATTTTCCCGGGCGCGCCGCCGACGTAGCCGAAGTCGGCGTCGGCCATTTCTCCGGGGCCGTTGACGATACAACCCATGATCGCGAGCTTCACTCCTCTAAGGTGTCCCGTCTGCGCGCGGATGCGCTGGGTGGTTGTCTGAAGGTCGAATAGGGTGCGGCCGCAACTGGGGCAGGCGACGAACTCGGTCTTGGAGGAGCGGGCGCCGGCGCCTTGAAGGACATTATAGGCGAGGGTGGTCGCCCGCACGGGATCGGCTTCGGTCTCAATGCTGATCAGATCGCCGAGCCCGTCGCAGAGTAGGCCGCCGGTGAGGAACGACGCGTCGAGGAGGCGCGAGAGCAACGAACCATCGGGTTCGATCGCGGTGGCGGACGTGTTGCGAATCCAGAGTGGGGCGCGGGAGCCAAGGAGGTGGAGCGCAGCCGCAAGAGACCGGGTGCGGCCAAGGGGGTGGGCCGAGGAGTTGGGCGTTGAGAGCCGCGCGGTGAGGGTGAAAAGCAGCGCGGCGTCGCCAAGGGCAACGAGCGTAGGGGCGAGTGCCGCGATGTCGTCGGCGTTGGCGGCGATGGCGAGCGTGTGGCCGTGGCGGCGGGCAAGCGTCGCGAAGGCGGCGAGAGCGGAGGAGTCGGCGGCGGTGAATTCTCGAAGAAGGACGGCGGGGAGGAATTTTGAGATCGTCGATTCGAGCTCAGCGGCGGTGAGCGACGGGGCGAGTTCGAGGACAAGAAAGCGGCTTGGGACCGACCACTCGCTCACGCTCGCGGCCACGATAGAGAGATCGGCGCAGGAGTTGACCGAGACTAGAATGCCCTCGTGGGGGGTGTCTGCGGATTTCGGCGCGGGGATCGCAGATTTGAAATTCGCGAGAGCGGAGAGGGCCACGCGCGTGACGACGGCAGGGGCGTGCTCGGGGCCGATTTTGATTTTTGGCGCGAGTGCGAGGGTTTGGGTCGGGCGGCGATTAAAGTGATAGGGGTCGATTTGATCGGGCGGCGGCGTTTGGAGGCCGGCGCCGAGGGACCAGAGCGACATGGCTTTGTCGGCGATGGCGCGGGCGACGGGGATTTCGTAGACACTGTCTTCAGTGAGGGAGACGCGGATGGTATCGCCTAGACCATCGAGCAGGAGCGAGCCAATGCCGATGGCGCTCTTGATGCGGCCGTCTTCACCGTCGCCGGCCTCGGTGACGCCGAGGTGGAGCGGGTAGGTCATCTGCTCCGCGTTCATCCGGGCGACGAGCAGACGGTAGGCCTGAATCATCACCTTGGGATTCGAGGCCTTCATCGAAAGGATGATCTGATCGTAGGAATGACTGGCGGCGATCCGGAGGAATTCGAGGGCGCTCTCGACCATCCCGAGGGGCGTGTCGCCGTAGCGGTTCATGATGCGGTCGGAAAGCGAGCCGTGGTTGGTGCCGATGCGCATCGAGCGGCCGAGTTCTTTGCAGCGGATCACAAGCGGGGAGAACGTCTCGTGCAGGCGGGCGAGCTCGGCGTCGTAGTCGGAATCCGAGTATTCGCGGACGGCGAATTTTTTCTTATCGGCGTAGTTGCCGGGGTTGACCCGGATTTTTTCCACGTGCTCGACTGCCTCCATCGCGGCGCTGGGGAGGAAGTGGATATCGGCGACGATGGGAACGTGGGCGAAGCCGGCGGCGGCGAGTTGGGCGCGGATGTCGCGGAGGCAGCGGGCGGCGGCGACGTTGGGGGCGGTGATGCGGACGATCTCGCAGCCGACTTCGGCGAGAGCGATGGATTGCTGCACGGTGGCGGCGATGTCCTGCGTGTCGCTCGTCGTCATCGACTGGATGCGCACGGGATGGGTGCCGCCGACGCCGACGGAGCCTACCCGGACTTCATGGGTGTGACGGCGGATGGTTTGGAAACGGGAGGCGCAGTAGGGCGACATGGCGGGATGGAATGGCGGCAGGTGAAAGGACTAAGGGGTGGCCCGTGGCGCCATTAATAGGAGCAATGGCTTACTGCGTCGCTCCGTTCCTCGCAATCACCAGGGGGCTTACTTGGCGGGGGCGTTGGACTCAGAGCGGCTCGTGTTGACGTCGCGGACGATGCGGCGGACGTCAAAGAAGCTCACGTAGAGAATCATGGAGAGCAACAGGACCATGAAGACGCTTTGGGCGCTCATGATGAAATTCACGGGCAGGGAGCGACCGCGGAGTTTGCCGATGGTGGCGAAGAGCATCTGGCCACCGTCGAGCACGGGAATCGGGAGCAGGTTGAAGACGGCGAGGTTGATGTTGATGAGGATCGTGAACATCAAAATTGCGACGATCCCCGCCTCGGCGGCGCTGTGGAAGATCCGGACGATCCCGACGGGTCCGGCGAGTTTGGAGATGCCGATGTCGGAGTTGGGGTTGATGAGGCTGGAGAGCGTGCGAATCGTCATGAGGACGGGCGCGACGATCTGCTTGAGGGGCGACGGATGGGTGGTGCGGAAGCCGGTGGTAAAATCCACGCCGAGGGCTTTGGCGAGGGCGGCGTTGGTGGTCGCGGTGGGCGCGGGCAACGTGAGGGTGACATCGGCGCCGGCGCGACGGACGATGAGCTTGGCGGGGGCGGAGGGTTGGGCGAGGAGGGTCTCGAAAAGAGTCTCGGTGCCGTAGATTTTCACGCCGTTGGCGGAGACGATTTCGTCTTTCTCGAGGAGGCCGGCGGTGGCGGCGAGGGTGCTGGGGTTAATCTTAAAAACGATGAGTTCGAAGCCCGGGGCGATGCCGACTTTGCGGAATTTTTCATCGCCGGAGAGGCGGGGATTGACGGGCAGATCGAGAATCTCGCCGTCGCGATCCACGGTGAAAACGGCGCGGGGTTGACCGTCGGCGGTGCGGCCTGAGGTGGTGACGAGGGTCTGCATCAAGTCCTGCCAGTCGGTGACGGTTTTGCCGTCGATGGCGCGGACAATGTCGCCGGCGCGGAAGCCGGCCTGAAGGGCGGGACTGGGAGATTTGACGCCATCGGGGCCCTCCAAGGTTTTGGCCACATAGCCGACCCGGGTGGTGGCGGTCATGCTGCTCTCGGGCAGGCCGACGACGGTGATAATGCAAGCGAGGATAAAGGCAAAGAGGACGTTGAACGTCGCACCGGCCACGAAGACCAACATCCGGGTGGAGTAGGAAATGGGCGGGAGTTTGGCGACGTCGGCGTTGCTCGCGCCCTCGATGGGGCCGAGGTCGGCGAGTTGGGGGAGGAGAACGTAGCCGCCGAGAGGAAACCAAGCGATGCGGTATTCGACGCCGTCTTTGGCGCGGTGGGACCAAATGGCGGGGCCGAAACCGATGGAGAAGCGCTCAACGAGCACCCCGCGTCGCCGGGCGGCGAGGAAATGTCCGAGCTCGTGGACAAAGATCGAGCCGCCGAAAAAGATGACGACGAGAAAGATCGACCAGATGTTGGAGAAGACGGCGGAGAGGAGTTCCATTTGGGATTTTAGATTTTTGATGCCCGATTTTCGATTTCTGACTTCGCGAGGCGGCGGGCCTCTTGGTCGAGGGCGAGGATAGCGGGAAGATCGGCGGGTGCGGAGTGGGAAAGTTGGCCGAGAGTGTGTTCGACGACGCGCGGAATCGCAAGAAAGGGGATCTGATGGGCGAGGAAAGAGGCAACGGCGACCTCGTTGGCGGCGTTGTAAACGGCCGGGGCCCCGCCGCCGGCGGCCATGGTTTCCCGGGCGAGGCGGAGCATCGGGAAGCGAACTTCGTCGAGCGGCCGGAAATCGAGGGTGAGCAGCTTCCGGAAATCAAGCGCGGCCTCGACTCCCGGCGCCCGGGCGGGGTGGAGCAAGGCGTGTTGGATGGGAAATGTCATCGACGGCGGGCAGAGCTGGGCGAGCATCGAACCGTCGGCGAATTCGACGATCGCGTGGACGATGCTTTGCGGGTGCATGACGGCGGTGCACTGCTCGGGGCGAAGACCGAAGAGACATTGGGCCTCGATCAGCTCGAGGCCTTTGTTGGCCAACGTGGCGGAGTCGACGGTGATTTTTGGGCCCATCGACCAATTGGGATGTTTGACGGCGTCGGCGGGGGTGACGTGGGCGAGGCGGTCGAAGGGCCAGTCGCGGAACGCGCCGCCGCTCGCGGTGATGGTGACGCGGCGGACGGAGGCGAGGGGGTTACCCTCAAGACATTGGAAGACGGCGCTGTGTTCGCTGTCGACCGGGAGAAGTTTCGCGCCGCTCCTCGCGGCGGCGGCGAGCACGTGTTGGCCGGCGAGGACGAGGATCTCTTTGGAAGCGAGGGCGAGGTCTTTGCCGGCGTTAAGCGCGGCGAGGGCGGGTTCGAGGCCGGTGGTGCCCACGACGGCGACGAGGACGATATCGGCCGCGGGCAGTTGGGCGAGTTCGACGAGGCCGGCGAGGCCGCCGACGAGGCGCGTGCCGGCCGGGAAGGCGGCGGGTTGGGCGCGAGCGGCGGCGAAGGCTTTTTCGTCGAAGAGGCCGACGTGGCGGACGCCATGGGCGGATGCGATGGCCGCGAGTTTTTCCCAATTGCCCCGGGCGGCGACCGCGACGAGCTCGAGTTTGTCGGGGTGGGCGGCGATGACGCGCAGCGTGCTCTCGCCGATGGAACCGGTGGCGCCGAGCAGGACGACGCGTTTGCGAGGGGCGGGGGAAACGTTCATGCGCTAAGGCAGGCCAAAGAAAAAATAACCGACCGGCGCGGCCAGCAGCAGACTGTCGCTCAGATCAAACATGCCGCCGATGCCGGGGATGCTACGGCCGGAGTCCTTCATGTTGGCGCGGCGTTTGATTACGGATTCGACGAGGTCGGCGACGATGCCGATGGCCGCGACGGGTGCGGCAATCAGCGCGGCGATCAGCGGGGTCATGTGACCGGGGAAGTGGTCACGTGAAAGCCAAGCAATCAAGGCCCCGACACCCATCGACGTGATGATACCGCCGGCGGCGCCCTCCCACGTTTTTTTCGGGCTGATGTGAGGGGACATCTTATGGCGGCCAATGGCGAGGCCGGTGAGGAGCGCGCCGACGTCGCAAAACTTGGCGACGGCGATGAGCCAAAGGGCAAGTAGCAGCCGCCCGTCGGCGGTGACGGTATCGCCGGGGAGCGGGACGACGATCCGCACCATGTATTGCAAGAGCACGCCGACGTAAACGATGCCGAAGATCGTGGTGGCGAGGGATTCCACGCGATTTTCCGGGGTGCGTTCGCCGAGCAGGCGGACGGCGAATACCACGGTGGAAAGTGCGAGCAAGATGTGGGCGGGCCGGCCGGTGACCGTCTCGATCCAGGGCGAGAGCGTGATGAGCACGCCAAAACTTGAGCCGAAGATCGTGAACGGCGCGTAACCGGCGCCACGCATGAGGTCGAAAAACTCGCGGAGCGTGAGTGCGGCGATGATCGCGATGAGCACGAGCGCGCCCGAGGTGCGGAAAAACCACAGCGTGACGGCGATGATACTCCAGAGGGCGACGGTGCTGAGGATGCGTTTGATCAAGAGGGGAACTGGGAGCTGAGAGCTGAAAGTCGAAAGCCGGGCGATCTGAGTTCGGATCTGGACGGATGGGCTAGTGGTTGGCGGGCTTTAATTGCTCGCTGGTTAGGCCAAAGCGGCGCTCGCGGCGATTGTAGTCGGCAATGGCGGCGGTGAGATCGGCTTTGGAAAAGTCGGGCCAAAGCGTGGGCGTGAAAACGAACTCGGCGTAGGCGGCCTGCATCAAAAGGAAATTACTGATGCGGGTCTCGCCGGAGGTGCGGATCACGAGGTCGGGATCGGGGAGATCGGCGGTGGTAAGGTAGCGAGAAAAAGTGGACCAAGAATCGTCGTTGAGATTTTCCCGGCCGGCGGCGACGGCGGCGGCGTAGGCGCGGGCGGCGTCAACGACCTCGGTGCGGGCGCCGTAGTTAAGCGCGAGAACAAGGGTGTAATCGGAGAAATGCTGCGTGGCCGCGATGGTGTCGTTGAGCAGCTTTTGGATGTTGGCCGGGAGGTCAGCGGTGCGACCGATGGTGCGGAAACGGACGCGGTCGCGGACGAAGGTGACGAGTTCCTTTTTGAGGTAATACTCGAGCAGACTCATGAGGCCGCCGACCTCGTCTTGGGGGCGTTTCCAGTTTTCGACCGAAAAGGCGTAAAGCGTGAGGACTTTCACGCCGAGGTCTCGGGCCGCAAACGTGGTGGTGCGAACGGTCTCGACTCCCCGGCGGTGCCCTTCAAGGCGGGGGAGGCCGCGGGCTTTGGCCCAGCGGCCGTTGCCGTCCATGATGATGGCGATATGCGCGGGAACAGGGCCCAAAACAGCGGGCGGAGGGATGGATTCGGCCATGCGAAAAAAACGAAGGTAGCGAGGCGGGCGGAAGTTTGACAAGGGGGAAGCCGGGGCGAGCGTGGAGCTATGAGCAAACCCCTGACGGCGAAAAAAATTGCGGCGGAGTTGGCTAAATTGCCGGGCTGGGCGTGGGAGCACGACGCGCTGGCGAAGACCTTTGAGTTTGCAGATTTCAGGGCCGCGCTGGCGTTTATGGTGCGCGCGGGGTTCGAGGCCGAGGAACTGAACCATCATCCGGAATGGATGAACGTTTACAAGACGGTCGCGGTGCGGCTTTCCACGCATGACGCCGGCGGAAAAGTGACGGCGCTGGACGTGGAACTGGCGCGGCGTTTCGAGAGGGTAGTGGCTTAGCGGGCTTTTGCAGGCGGCAGGTTGGCTCGATTTCCAATCACCGGGGCGGCGTTGGGATCCACCGTTTATGCCAACGTCGCATGGTATTGCGGCCTACGAGGAATAGTCCCGAACTCATTAGCCGCTGGTTTTATAAGCTGATCAGCATGGAGAAAGCGTAAGCTCCGGCGTCGCGGGCGCCGCTGCGCCGTCAGAAGCGGCGGGTGGGGAAGGTGGCCTAGCAGGTGAGCAGCGGTCTCCGGTGGCGAAATTTCATGAAAAAATTTAGCGGTGCGACTTGCTACCGATCGCACCCTGGATCACGAGAATGGGATGGTGAGTCCTCGCCCCCAAGCAAACCTCCGGTTACTCGTTTTGATGGTGGGTTTGGGTGCGGTTGGTGGGATTTCTGGAGTGCTGGGCGCCGCGACTCCGGCGGCCGAGACGATTGATTTTAATCGAGATATCCGGCCGATCCTTTCGGAGAATTGCATTCGTTGTCACGGGCCCGATGCCGGCGATCGCAAAGGTGGCGAGCGGAGCAAGGGCGGGCTGAGGCTGGACACACGCGAAGGCGCGCTCGGGGTCATGAACGGGTTCGCGGCCATTGTCCCGGGGCGGCCGGACGAAAGCGAACTGCTGGTGCGAATTGCTTCGGAGGACGAGACCGAGGTGATGCCTCCGCCTGATACCAACAAGAAACTCACGTCGCGGCAAAAGGAGCTGGTCAAAAAATGGATCGAGCAAGGGGCGCCGTATGCACCGCACTGGTCCTACGTGCCGCCGCAGCGACCGCCGCTCCCGGCGGTGAGCGACGAAACGTGGGGAGTAAATCCGGTGGACCGGTTCATCTTGAATCGCCTTGACCGAGAGATGCTCGCGCCGGCGCCCGAGGCTGAGCGGGCCACAATTGCGCGCCGGGTGGCGTTGGATTTGACCGGCTTGCCTGCGACTCCGTCCGATGTGCAACGGTTCGAGCAGGATCTCGTTCCGGGTGCTTATGACCGCATGGTCGACCGCCTGTTGGCGCAACCGGCTTTCGGCGAACATTGGGCGCGCCTCTGGCTCGATCAGGCGCGCTATGCGGACTCGGCTGGATATGCGGACGATCCGTTGCGCACGATCTGGGCCTACCGAGATTATCTCGTCCGGGCGTTCAACGCCAACAAGCCGTTCGACCAGTTCACCACCGAACAACTTGCGGGGGACCTGCTGCCGAACCCGACGGATGAACAACTCGTGGCCACGGCGTTTCACCGCAACACGCCGACCAACAGCGAAGGCGGCACGATCGACGAAGAGTTTCGCAACGTCGCCGTAGTGGACCGCGTGAACACGACGATGACCGTCTGGATGGGCTCAACCATGGCCTGCGCCCAGTGCCACACGCATAAATACGATCCGTTTACCCATGCCGATTACTTCCGGCTTTTTGCGATTTTCAACAACACCGCGGACAACGACCTGAAAGACGAATCGCCGGTGCTCGGGCTGTTTACGCCGGAGCAAAAAAAAGAGCGCAAGGAACTGGAGGGGCTCATCGCGGCAATCCAGCCGACGTTGAGCGCCCGGACACCCGAGCTTTTGGCCGCGCAACCTGCTTGGGAAAAACGGTTCGAGCCGGGGCTCAGGTGGTCGGGTCTGAGACCGACGGGCCTGGTTTCGAAAGCGGGTGCAGCGATGACTCTCGGCAGCGACGGGGTGATCGGCGTTGAGCGCAAAGGCGAAAGGGACATCTACACGCTCAGAACGGTGACCGAGGCGGAACAGACGCTGACGGCTCTAAGGATCGAGGCGCTGCCAACGAAGGACACGGGCGAATTCGTAGTCACGCGCGTGCGGGCCGCAGTGATCCCGGCGGGGAAGCCTGAAATCTCCGGTCGCTTTCTTCGGATTGAGTTACCCGGCAACGACCGCGTGCTGGCGCTGGCCGAGGTGCAAGTTTACGAGGGCGACGAGAACATCGCGCCGGCCGGTCGGGCGAGCCAGAGCAGCACCGACGGTGAGGCGGTTTCAGCTCTCGCCATTGATGGGAAAACCAATGGCGATTTGGTGCAGGCAAAAACGACGACGCTCACCGAACGCTCGGAGAATCCGTGGTGGGAGCTCGACTTGAAAAACGACCAAGCGACGGAGCGGGTGGTGGAGCGCGTGGTGATCTGGAACCGCACGGATGGCGACTACGGCGCACGCCTCGCCGGCGCGAAGATCACGGTACTTGATGCGCAGCGAACTCCGGTGTGGTCCACCACGGTGGAAACCGCCCCGGTCAAGAATGAGGCATGGGTGGTGAGCGAAGTGAGCTCGATCGTTTTTGTTTCGGCGCACGCGGACTTTACCGCCGAAGGTTTCGCGGCGAACACGGTTTTGACCAAAGCTGGCAAAGAGAAAGGCTGGTCGGTGGGCGGCGCGGCTACGACGGCCCACACCCTCGCGCTTTTGCCGAAAAAACCGGTGGTGGTGCCAGCGGGCGGGCAGTTGAAAGTGACGATCGAGCAATACTCCAATCGAAAGCACGCGACCTTGCGGGCGTTCCGTGTTGCCACATCAAGCGACGTTCGGGCCGATGAGATCGTTCGGACGCCGCCGCCGGTGTTGGCGTCGATCGCGCGCCCATCCGGAGAGCGCTCGGCCGCTGAGAACGAGGTGTTAACCGCCCACTACATGAAGGTCGCGCCGGGCTTGCAGCCCGAGCGAGAACGGCACGCGGCTTGGTTGGCGAAACTCGAAGCAGTGAAGCCCAGCACGACCGTGCCGGTCATGTCGGAGGTGGTCGGCAGCGCGCGTCGCACGACCCAGATCCACCGGCGCGGGAACTACCTCGATCTGGGCGAGGAAGTATCGCCGGGCACGCCGGAGGGGTTGCATCCCCTCCCGGCGGGAGCGGCTTCGAACCGGCTGGGGCTCGCCCAATGGTTGCTCGATCCGAGCAATCCCCTGACGACCCGGGTGATTTCAAATTTATTCTGGGAGAATATCTTCGGCCTCGGCCTGGTGCGGACGAGCGAGGATTTTGGCAGCCAAGGTGATCTGCCCTCGCATCCGGAGCTCCTAGATTGGCTCGCGGTGGAGTTTCGTGAGAGCGGTTGGGACGTGAAACATCTGCTGCGGCTGATGGTAACCTCCCAGACTTACCGGCAGTCGTCGCGGATTACGCCCGAGATGTTGGCGCGGGATGTGGACAATCAGTTGCACGCGCGCGGGCCACGGCTCCGGCTTTCGGCCGAGATGATCCGAGATCAGACGCTCGCGGTGAGCGGATTACTGAGTGCCAAAATGTATGGCCCGCCGGTGAATCCGGCCCAGCCCAAAATGGGCGTGAGCGCGGCGTTCGGCTCGGGGCTCGATTGGGAGACTAGCGCCGGGGAGGACCGCTATCGGCGGGGACTCTACACGATGTGGCGACGGTCGAATCCGTATGCCTCGATGGCGACGTTTGATGCGCCCAGCCGGGAGGTCTGCACGGTGCGGCGTGAACGCTCCAACACGCCGTTGCAGGCGCTCGTGACGTTGAACGATCCGGTTTACATCGAGGCGGCGCAGGCGCTGGCCCGTCGCCTCGCCGCGCAAGGCGGGACAGCGGAGGATCGATTGGACGCGGCGTTCCGGCTCGCGTTGACCCGAGCGCCGAAGCCGATCGAGCAACGGGAGATGCTGGCCCTGCTGGAGCGGACGCGAGCGCGGTTCACCGGTGATGCGACTCGGGCCCGGCAGATCGCCACGGACCCCCTGGGACCGTTGCCGCCGGGGGCAGATGCGGCGGACCTCGCCGCGTGGACGGTGGTCGCCAATGTCCTGCTCAATCTCGATGAATTCTTGATGAAGCCCTGAACAGCGTTCGCTTTATGAATCCCTACATCGACTCCCTGCGCCACACGACTCGGCGTCATTTTCTCAAAGAGTCCGCCGCGGGTCTCGGTGCGATTGCGTTGAGTGCGCTGCTTGGGCGCAACGCGATGGCGGCGCCGCCGGGTATGGCGGCGATGAATCCGTTGGCGGCGCGCTTGCCCCACTTTGCGCCGAAGGCGAAACGCGTGATCTATCTGCACCTCACCGGGTCGCCGCCGAACCTGGATATGTTCGACTACAAGCCCGAGTTGGTGAAGCGCGACGGGCAGGATTGCCCGGATGAGTTTATCAAAGGCAAGAAGTTCGCTTTCACGGCGGGGAAACCCAAGCTGATGGGCAGCCCGCGAACGTTCGCCCAATATGGGAACAGCGGTCAATGGATGTCGGATGCGATTCCGCATCTCCATACGGTGGCCGACGAGTTGTGCATCATCCACTCGATGAACACCGACCAGTTCAACCACGCGCCGGCGGAGTTGCTTCTGCTCTCCGGGTCGCCGCGCCCCGGCCGTCCCTCGATGGGATCGTGGGTGACCTACGGCCTCGGCACCGAGAACCAGAATTTGCCCGGTTTCGTGGTGTTGATCTCGAGTGGCGTGCAGCCGAATGGCGGCAAGAATTCTTTCGGCAGCGGGTTTTTGCCCTCTGTATTTCAAGGCGTGCAGTGCCGATCCAAGGGCGACCCGGTGCTGTATGCCTCGGATCCGGCAGGTTTCACGCGCGATCTACGGCGTGAAAGCCTCGATGCGTTGCAGGTTTTGAACGAACTGCAGGCGAGCGAACTCGGCCACCCGGAAACCCGCACGCGAATTGCCCAATACGAGCTCGCTTACCGGATGCAGATGTCCGTGCCCGAAGTGATGGATATCTCGCGGGAAACCCCGGCGACGATCGCTAGCTACGGCGCGCAACCGGGCGAATCGAGTTTTGCCAACAACTGTCTGCTCGCGCGGCGCTTGGTGGAGCAGGGAGTGCGTTTCGTGCAGCTCTTCGATTGGGGCTGGGATTTTCACGGGACAAGTGAGAAGGAAGACATCCGCGACGGCCTGACGAAGAAGTGCCGCACCATGGATCAGCCCGTGGCGGCCTTGATCAATGACCTCCGCCAACGCGGCCTGCTTGACGAAACGTTGATCGTGTTGGGCGGCGAATTTGGCCGCACCCCGTTCCGCGAAGGGCGCACCTCGGCGGGTGAAATTCTTGGTCGGGACCACTATCCGGATTGTTACACGATGCTTTTGGCGGGCGGCGGGATCAGAGGCGGACTCTCCTATGGCGAGACCGACGAACTCGGCTTCAACGTCGTGCGAGACAAGGTCCACGTCCATGACCTGCAAGCGACGCTTTTACACCAACTCGGGTTCAGCCACGAACGTCTGACCTTCCGTTTTGAGGGGCGAAATTACCGTTTGACCGACGTGCATGGCAGCGTGGTCAAGGGCGTGATCAGTTAAACGGCGGTTCGTGGATTAACCGAGGGCGCGCGGAGCCGATGCGGGCCTTGACAGTGCGAAAGCCCGACCGTTAAACCCTCTCTCTTTCGCACGTCGCAACCCTCAACCTCAAGTCACCTACGTTATGCCCGCCGCCAACGATATTCGCCGAGGCCAAGTCATCAAATTCAACAATGAGCCTCATCTCGTAATGGAGACGCAGCACCGCACGCCGGGTAATTTGCGGGCGTTCGTGCAGATCAAAATGCGGAATTTGCGCTACGGAAAAGCTCTCGACCAACGTTTTGCTTCGACGGAAAGCATCGAAGTGCTGCCGACCGAAAAGAAATCGCTCGAATACAGCTTCGCAGACCGCGATGCCTATGCGTTCATCGATCCCGACACGTATGAGCAAGTTGAGCTCAGTGCGCTGCTCTTGGGCGATGCGAAGAATTATCTGACGACGGGCGGGCGGGTTGATGTGCTCTTCGTTGACGAGAAGCCTCTTTCCATCGAGCTGCCTTCGACTGTCGCGCTAAAAGTCATTGAAAGCTCCGACGGCATCAAGGGCGACACCGCCAGCAACGTGCAGAAGCCCGCGAAACTTGAGACCGGATTGGTCGTGCAGGTGCCGCTCTTCATTAAGGAAGGTGAGATCATCAAGGTCAGCACCGAGGATGGAAGCTACCTCGGCCGCAGCTAATCAGCTCCGAAGCCGCGTTTATCTTTAACCCGCAGTGCTCGCTGCGGGTTTTTTGTGTCTCGTCAACGGGGGCGTTTAGCGCCGGGACGCGGGCGGCTTGAGCCAGCCTCCTAGGCGTTTTCGCAGTTCGGTTAGCTTTTCGGGATTGGTAATAAAATCATCCATCCCGGCGGCCATGCAATCGGTGCCGGTCGTCGTCCATGGCGTTGGCCGTCAGTGCGACGATGAGGAGCGGTTGGCCAGCGAGGCGTTGGCGGATGCGCCGGGCCGTTTCCAAGCCATCGATACCCGGCTTACGAAGATCCATGAAGACGGCGTCCCACAGCTCGTCCACGGCGCGCTCGATGGCGTGATCCTTGAACCTAAAAACCGCAGTTGAACCACGGATAGACCCGGATGAACACGGATACTAAGCACGTGAAAACATTGACCGTTTCACCCGCAAGGTGAAGCCGGTTGGCTCGCAGCTATCCGTGTCTAGCCGTGGTTCAACCGCCGTCTTTAGCTTTAACCGGCGCCGGATTCAAACGCTAGACGGGGCGCGAGAGCCCGGCGATGGCCTCGGTGTGCGCCGAGGCCAAGCGCTCGGGTTGGGAAATATCGGGGCATAGCTCGCGGAGGAGACCGTCGTGCAGCCCGTAAATCCACCCATGAATCGCTAGTTGCTGGCCACGCGCCCAAGCGTCTTGGACGATGGTGGTCTGGCAGACGTTGGCGACCTGTTCGATAACGTTGAGTTCGCAGAGCCGATTGGAGCGGGCGGTATCATCGGGCAGATCGCGCAAACGGCATTCGTGTTTCTCGCGCACGTCTTGGACGTGGCGAAGCCAGTTGTCGGCCAGCCCGACGCGTTCACAGCGCAACACGGTGCGGACGCCGCCGCAGCCGTAGTGTCCGACGACCATGATGTGTTTCACGCGGAGGACATCGACCGCGTATTGTATGACCGAAAGACAATTCAGATCGGTGTGAACCACGACGTTGGCGATGTTACGGTGGACAAAGACCTCGCCGGGCAGAAGGCCGATGATTTCGTTGGCCGGCACGCGACTGTCGGAGCAGCCGATCCAGAGGTGCTCCGGATTTTGTTGGCGCGAGAGTTTTTGAAAAAACTCCGGGTCGCGGTGTTTGATTGCGCTGGCCCAAGTCCGGTTCTGGGCAAAAAGATGATCGAGATCAGCCATAAGATTTGAGGGGCGTAGCCGGGATCAAAAAACCCGCGCCCAAAGGAGCTTCAGGTAACGGCTTTCGAGGCAGTTGGAGTAAACGGGGTGATCGACGCCGGCGCCGGTGCGGTCGAAAAATTGGAGGCGGCGTTGTTGCCGGTGGGCGGCTTTGATGACGTGGCTCTCAAAGTCCTCCGTCGAAAGTAGGCCCGAACAGGAGCAGGTCACGAACACGCCGCCGGGCTTGAGCAGAGACATGGCGAGAAGGTTGAGGTCCTCGTATTTTTGCCGGCCCTCCCAGTTGCCGGCGAGTTCGCGGGTGAAGATAAATTTCGGCGGGTCGAGCACGATGACGTCCCATTTCTCGCCGTTTTGCTGCATCTGGCGGGCGTAGGCGAAAGCGTCGGCGTGGACGAACTTCAGGCGCGCCTGATTAAGGTTGGCGTTGCGTTTGGCTTGGGCGAGGGCGACCTCGTCGAGGTCGACACACGTGACATCCGCCGCGCCGCCGGTGAGTTTGGCGTTAAGGGAAAAACCGCCGGTATAGCAGCACAAGTCGAGGACTCGGGCGTCCTTGGTGAAGCGCGCAAGGGCGCGGCGATTCTCGCGTTGGTCACAGAAGAACCCGGTTTTGTGGCCCTCGGCAAAATCGACTTCGTAACGAATGCCATGCTCGCGAATCTTTACCTTGGTCGGGGCGGCGGCATTGGTCTCGTTGAAAAGGGATGGCTTGATGCCTTCGAGGGAACCAAGATCGTGGTCGACGTGAACGCGGGCGAATTTTGTGCCGGCGAGCTCGTGGATGAGCGGGAGCCAGCCGAGGAGCCGTTGGGCGACGCCGAGGGAATATATTTCGCAGAGCAGGGTATCTCCATAGCGGTCGATCATGAGGCCACTAAGGCCGTCGCCGTCCGAGCCGATCAGGCGGTAGGCATCGGTGGTCTCGTCGAGTTTAAAGAGGTCCCGGCGCAGAGCGATAGCGCGGCGAATGGCGGTCTCGAAATAGGATTCGTCGATGGGGGTGGTGGAATGACAGACGACCCGGAGGGGAATTTTGGCTCGGGGATTGAAAAGACCGCCACCGGTCAGATTGCCGTTCTTGTCGTAGACGTTGACGAAATCCCCGGGGCGCGCGTCGGGCGAGACTTGACCGAGGAGACGAGGGAAGATGGCCGGTTGAAACGTGAAGTATTTGAGCTGGGCCCAAGGTTTGGCCCACGCCGACCGGTCAATGGGTGCGCGTGGTGCGGGTGGTTCGGGCAATGGGTTGGGCTCCAGATCCGGGTCGGGGTCGCCGGCGGTGGCGGGGACCGGACGAGGTGAAGACGGTAATTTTTTAGCGAAAGGAGCGGGACCGGGCATGGGGGTAGAAACTACGGCTCAGGTGGGGCGCGGCGACCAGAATCTCGTTCTTGGCTAAGGGCGAACAAAGAAAAGCCCGGATCCGCGTGGCGGATCCGGGCCGGCAGGGAAGACGGGTTCGGCGTCAGGCGGCGCTTGAGATCTCGGCGTCCTGTTCCTGCACGTGGTTGAGGTGGCGTTTCACCTTCATCAAACGGGAGCGACGGCGGAGCATGCGGTCGAGTTTGTCGACGAGGAGCGCCACGGCTTTATGGCATTCGTCCGACTCGACTGCGGCGTTCATATCGGGACCGTGGACGGCGATGTGGCCCTTGGCCTTGAAGCGCGCGCTGACGGTTTCTTTGGGGTCGCATTCGAGCTCAACGCGGATGCGCACGATGCGTTCTTCATGACGAAACAATCGTTCCGTTTTCTCCTGCACAAAGGTCTTGAGCGACGGAGTCAGCTCGAGATGGATGCCGGAAACGATCAGTTCATGTTGGTTTTGTCTGTTCATATTTCTGCGTATGTTTTGGTTAACCGCAGTCGGCCGGATGGTCGGCTGTCGAAAGTATAGCTATCGTCACATCCCATGCCCCCGCTAAACGAAGTGCTGAAGGATTTCACGACCGTCGTGGTGACGGGCGGATCTTCCGGTATTGGAAAATCATTCATCGAACAGATCGGAGCGTTGAGACCCAGTTTGCAGATTTGCAACCTCTCTCGTCGTGTGCCGGTCATAAATGTGAGCGAGCTTAAGCTACGCCACTTTCCATGCGATCTTGCACAAACTTCGTCTTTGGCGGCGACGGCCAAAGCCTTGGAAGAATTTCTTGAAAGCGAGGCTCCAACTGGCCGGATACTTTTGTTGAACAACAGCGGCTTTGGCGCCTACGGGCATTTCCCGGAGCCGGACATTTCAGCTTTGACGGAGATGATCGATGTAAACGTGCGCGCGGTGGTCGAACTCACGGCGCGCCTGTTGCCGCTGCTCAAGCGGCGGGGGGGCGTGATCGTCACAGTGGCCTCGACGGCGGCTTTTCAGCCGACGGCTTACATGGCGACCTATGGGGCGACCAAGGCGTTTGTGCTCAATTGGAG
>CAMCWW010000005.1:0-71105 GCA_945882935.1 Opitutus sp. GAS368 | reverse complement strand
TGGGGCGGCCAACGGGATTCGAACCCGCGACCCCAAGAATCACAATCTTGTGCTCTAACCAACTGAGCTATGGCCGCCGTGCAGAAGGAAAGAAATTTGCGAGCCGACCTTTCACTGTCAAGGCCGAGTTCCTCCGCGCGCCCACAAGCGCGACCCCTCACTACTCACGCCTGCCGACCTTGCCGTAACCGGTCCAAAAAGACAGCCACGATGATCACCAATCCAATAATGATTTCCTGAAAATAAGTGGGCCAGCCCATCTGCTGCGATCCATTGCGCAGCACAGCCATGATCAACGCCCCGATCATCGAGCCCAAAATTGTCCCTACGCCGCCGCTGAGACTCGCCCCGCCGATGATCACCGACGCGATGATGTCGAGTTCCAACCCCACCGCCACCGTAGGATCGCCCTGCCTCAGCCGCGAGAGCTGAAACAAACCCGCGAGTCCGAAAAACGCTCCAGCCAAGGTGTAAATGGCCACCTTCAGCCGCGTCGTCGCGATGCCACAAAGCCTCGCGGTCGCTTCGTTCGATCCCAGAGCAAAGACATGCCGTCCAAAAACCGTTTTTCGCAACAGAATCGCGGTAAGCACCGCCAAGCCCAGCGCCACCCAAACCCCCGCCGGCAACGCGTGGCCAAAGGGGTCGGCCGTCGTCATCCAGCCATTGATGGGCGAGCTTTCGTAGTTCACCGTCTGGTTGTCCGCCATCCACTTGGCCGAGCCGCGCGCCACGCCGAGGGTCCCCAGGGTGATGATAAACGGGGTCATGCGCAGGCCCGCGATCGCCGTGCCGTTCAAAAGTCCGATCAGAGCCCCGACCGCCACCATCGCGATTAATACGGGAATCGGCGCCCAACCGCGTTGAATCAACTGCGCGCCCGCCACACTCGTAAGCGCGATACTCGAGCCGACGGACAGATCAATCCCGCCACTCACGATGATTAAGGTCATACCCAAGGCGCCGATGGCCACGATGACGGTCTGCGTGAAGATGATCTTAAAATTATTGTAGGTGAGAAAAAATTCCCGCGTCTCCGTTGGAATTGAAAAAAGCACGATCACTAAAATCAGCCCGATAAACGGGCCGCCTTTTGCCAGCAAAACTCTAAAAATATTCTTCATCGGAAATTCAACCGGCGCTCCCCGTGGCCGCGCGCATGATCTCAGTCTCGCTCCACTCGGCCCGCGGCCGCACCGCCGTGAGCTCTCCGCGGCACATCACACCGATCGTGTCGCACATCCCCAGCAACTCCGGCAGGTAGGAACTCACCACCACCACGGCTTTCCCCGCCGCCGCGAGCTCACTCACCAATTGGTAGATTTGCGCTTTGCTACCCACGTCGATGCCGCGCGTCGGTTCATCGAGTAAAAAAATCCGCGCCGGGTGCTCCAGCAGCCGGGCCAAGGCCACTTTTTGCTGATTCCCACCCGAAAGCTCTCCGATCAACTGCCCAGCATCGCGGCACTTTACGCGCAACTCACCGACCCAGCGCTGCGCCACGGCTTGCTGCCGGCCACCGTTGATCCAACCCATCCGGCCAAAAGCGCCCAGCTTCGTGAGCGTGAGATTGTCGGTGACGGTCTGATTCAACATCAGCCCTTCCTCTTTGCGGTTCTCACTCAAAAAGCCCACACCTTGCCCCCAGCGATTTTTTGGCCCCACCGCTCGATTCGGCGCACCGAGAATGCAGACCTCACCCGCCGCCAACTCATCGAGGCCGAAAATCGCGCGCAGTAAATCCGTGCGCCCGGCGCCGATCAGCCCGCCCAGACCGAAAACTTCCCCAGCGCGCAATTGCAAAGTCGCCTGCCTCAGCCGCGGCTTGCTCGCCGCCGCTTTCACCTCAAGCACCACGGACCCCATCGGGTGCGCGGTGCGCGGATAAAGGTCTTTCACTTCACGTCCCGTCATCAACGTCACGATGTGGTCGAGACTCGCCCCGGCCATTTCGCCGGAACCGACCGTTTCGCCATCCTTAAGCACCGTGTAACGGTCCGCAATGAGACGGCACTCCTCCAGGAAATGGCTGATATAAATGATGCTCACGCCCCGGGCCCGGAGTCGGGCAATCGTCGCAAAGAGTTTCTCGGTGTCGGCCTGCGTGAGACTGCTCGTCGGCTCGTCCATGATCAGCACTTGGGGCGAGATCAGCAGAGCCCGTGCAATCTCGATGATCTGCTGCTCGGCGATCGAGAAATCGCCGGCCAACCGGTCCAGATCGAGCCCCTCATGGCCGAGCTGGGCGAGCGCCGCCTGCGCGCGCTCCCGGGAAGTTTTGCGGTCGATCCAGCCCGCCCGGGCCGATTCGGCCCCCAGCAGAATATTTTCCTGCGCACTCAGGTGCAGCGCGAGATTCAACTCTTGGTAGATCATCGCCACACCCTTGAGCCGGGCGTCATGGGGATTCTCCGGCAGGTAAGGCACCCCGCTCAGATTCATCGTGCCCGCGTCCGCCCCGTAGGCACCGCTGAGGATCTTCATCAGGGTGCTCTTGCCCGCGCCGTTCTCCCCGATGATCGCGTGCACTTCGCCCGGCGCGATCTCCAGCGAAACGCTCTTCAACGCCCGGGTGGCGCCAAAGCTTTTCTGGATCGCTGTGAGGCGGAGGCGGACGTCGGACATCTCACTTCAAATACTTCGCCAAAGGAGGATTCACGATATCGGCCATCCCCGGATCATTGAAGTTTTCCTTCGTGACGAAACCAACCCCCGTATCGATCTGGGCCGGCACTTTCTCTCCGCGAATCACCGCGACCACTGTCTTCACCCCAAGGTAGCCCATGTTGAGCGGATTCTGCACCACGAGGCCGGCGATATCGCCCGACTTCAAACCGGCATTGAGCGTTTCTCCAGAATCAAAGCCGACGAGCTTTACCTTGCCGGCGAGCCCGGCGTCGCGGAGCGCCAGCAACATGCCGGCCGTCGTGGATTCATTGCAGGTGAAAATACCGTTCACCTCACGGCCGAAACGACTGAGCAGATTCTCGGATACCCGTTTTGCCGTGTCACGGGTCGCGCCGCCGTGTTGGTCGATCGAGAGCAGGCGGATCGCAGGGAAGTCCTTCTTCATGACTTCAAGAAAACCTTCTTCGCGCTCTTCCGTGCTGGCCGAGCCAACTTGGAGACGGAGCATAATCACATTCCCTTTTCCCCCGAGCAATTTCCCAAGGTTGCGCCCGGCGATCCGTCCGCCCTCGCGGTTGTCGGTCGAGACGAAGCTCGCGATTTTATCCGTCGCCAAGCCGGAGTCGATGATCACGACCGGGATCTTGCCCCGCGCCGCCGTCTCCACCGGTCCGACCAACGCCCGCCGATCCAACGGCGCCAACACCATGCCGTCCACGCGTCGGCCGATAAAATTCTCCACGACCTGAACTTGTTGTTCCCGGTCATCCTCCTTGAGCGGGCCTTTCCAGATCACGTTCACCATGATGCCCTGCGTCGCGAGTTCCATCCGGGCCTTATGCGCTCCCGCGTGGATCGACTTCCAGAATTCATGCGTCGTCCCTTTTGGGATCACGGCAATTTGATAGGTGTCCGCGGCGGTAGCGACCGCGGCAGCACTCAACATTCCAAGGCAGATCAACAGAATTTTCTTCATAGGGTAAGGGGAGGCTTCGAAGGAGAAGAAAACGTCGCCCCGGTGCGATCCGAAATTTTCTCGTGATTAGCCTAGCACGGTGCAACCGCGCGCCGAATGGATATTCTGACCCATTTGATGGCCATTTTCGGCTTTCGCCCGCCCGAGCTCTAGGCTCGCCGCGCCGCCGGTCCCTTGCTTTCAATGGTCCATGTTCTGGCTCAAGAAATTCGTCTCCTTTTGGCTCATGCCGCTCCCGTTCTGCCTGACGCTGCTGACGGTCGGCCTAGTGGTTCTGCTCTTCTCCCAACGCGCCCGATTGGGGCGTTGGCTGCTCATCGCCGGCACCGTGCTGCTCGGTTTGTTTTCGAACAAGGTCGTGAGCACCTGGCTCGTCCAACCAATTGAAGCAACGTTCACCCCAATCCCCGAGCTCAAGGCCCTCGAACCCTTGCCGGCGGAGTTGGCGCGGTGCCGCTTTGTCGTAGTGCTAGGCAGCGGGCACTCCGACTCCCCGGGGTTCTCGGCGAACAACCAGCTTTCCTCCGCCGCTCTCACCCGCATCACCGAGGGCGTCCGCCTGCTGCGACTCTTGCCCGGCGCGAAACTGGTGGCCAGCGGCGGCGGACGACCCGGCTATCCGACTCACGCCGTGGTTCTGGGCCGGGTCGCGGTCGAACTCGGGATCGATCCGGGCCGCATCGTTTATGCGGAAGCTTGCCGCGATACCGAGGACGAGGCCCGTGAGGTCGCGGCTTTGGTCGGCCAAGCCCCGGTCGCTCTCGTGACGACCGCATGGCACCTCCCCCGGGCCGCCGCTCTCTTCCGGCGCGCCGGGGTTGATGTGTTGCCGTGCCCAACGGACTACACCGCGCGGCCGAGCCCTGAATTTTACTGGAGCGATGCCGACTGGGATGTCGCCTCGCTCGAACGCAGCACCGCCGCCGTGCGTGAACGCATCGGTTACCTCTGGGTGTGGTTGCGGGGCAAAGTCTAGGCCGACCTTGCCCCCGCGACGTCCCGCATGAGGCGCAGCGTATTGCCGCCCCAGATTTTACCGAGCGCGGCTTCGCTCAGTCCGCGCGCTCGCAGCGCGCACGTGATCATCGGGTAATCGCTCACCTCCCGCAGGCCGGTAAATCCACCGCCGCCATCGAGATCGCAGCCGATGCCCACATGGTCTGCCCCCGCGACTTCCACCGCGTGAAGCACATGCGCCGCATAATCGTCCAGCGTTGCCGTCGCCGATGGAAAGCTTTGCTCAAACTCCGTCCATGCCCGTCCCACGTCAGCCCGCACGGCCGGGGTCAAAACCTCGTCGCGAAACCGCATCATGATGCGGTCAACCGCCGCCGTCTTCACTGCCAAATCGGCTTGCGCTGCCATCGCCACCGCCAAGCCATTAATTTGAATCACCCCACCCTTCGCCGCGAGTGCGCGCAGCAGGTCATCGCCGATGTTACGCGGATGATCGCACACCTCCCGGCAGCCCGTGTGGGACAAGATCACCGGCGCCCGCGACTGCTCAATCATTTGCTCCAACGCCGCGTCCGAGACGTGCGAGCCGTCGACCATAATCCCGAGACGGTTGCATTCCGCAACGATCTCCCGCCCCAACGGACTCAGCCCGCCCCACTCCGCTCCGAGCGGATCGGTCGACGAATCCGCCACATCGTTATTCAGCATGTGCGTGAAACCGATCATGCGCACCCCGAGGTCGAAGAACTCCTGCACCGCCCCGACCTCGCGCCCGAGCGGATAGGCATTCTCGATACTCAAAAAGATTGCGCGCCGTCCCTCCGTTTTTAACCGCAGCGCATCTTCAGCCCCCAGCGCGAGCCCGCACGTGCCCGCATTTGCGGCGATCGCCGCCCGGGTCCGTTCCACGATTCCGCGCACCGCCGCCTGCGCCACCGCGTGCCCTTCAGCAGTGCGGGCCGCTTGCATAAAA
This sequence comes from Opitutus sp. GAS368, assembly GCA_945882935.1. GTDB lineage: Bacteria > Verrucomicrobiota > Verrucomicrobiia > Opitutales > Opitutaceae > Tous-C4FEB. The sequence continues at coordinate 65,571 of CAMCWW010000005.1, read as the reverse complement.
TAAGCCGCAAACACCGCTGCATCCAAACCGCCCGTCACCATTCGCGGCAGGTCGCATTGTGAGCCATCATCCGCGTGACTGTGACGCGCCCCGAAATCCCAACCCGCCCTCGGCAGACTCGCTGTCGGCGTGTCGAAATGCGTGTCGATCGTAAACAGGCGTTCGTGTAGCGCCGTGGCTTCGACAGATGGTTCAGTCATGCCGACGAGCAAAGCGCCCGCGCGCCTCGGCGCAAGTCGGCCGCCGCTCAACCCCGCGCCGGCAACACCGTTCGCATCTCCGCCGCCGGTCGCATCACGCCACTCGGGTTGTCGGGCTTACACCATCACCACGGTCGGCTATGGCGACAAATTCTCCGTCACCACGGAGGGTCGGCTTATCGCGATGATCCTGATGTTCTCCGGCGTCGGTATCTTCGGCGTCTTACGCGGCATGGTCGCGCCGCTGGTTCTCCGCCAGGTCAAGGCGGAGGAAGACGAGATCCTCGCGGAAATCCGTTCTATCCGCGCCGAAGTCTCCGCTTTGCGCGGCGGCACGAGGGCGCACGGGCCGGACTCATTGCGAGCGCAGGGTCGACGACCACCTCGTCACCTGCTCCCGCTAAGCCCCTTGCGCCAAATTCCGATCATCCGGTGCCCAAAGCACTCGCAATTTGCGCCCACAAAAATCTTTTGCATCGGGCCCTTTGCGCGTTTTGATTCCTCGCGAGTGTTCGCTGCTGCTTTTCTCGTGTCACAACTTATCCCACTCTCCCTCGGGAGCATTGCCTGCCTCGACGACGAGGCTTACGTGTACTCCGGCCAGCAGTCGCTTACCCAGGACTTGACCCGCGTCGAACGTGAAAAGGCCGAGGTCGAAAAGACCCAATCCTCCTTTGCGCTTTTCGCCTCAAAAAAGTCCCGGCTGGCCTACAAAAAAGCCATAGACGCGGTCTTGGAAACCGAAGGAGAAATCCGCCAAAAACTCGTCCCGGGCCGCAGCCCGGATGCCGGCGCGGTAGCCACCTTTCGCTCTTCCGCCGCGTATCTTTACGCCGCTGCCGCTAAAGTTGATCTCCTCACCGCAGAGGCCACTCGCCTCGGCGAAGGTCGGCTTCCGCCGGGCACCCGGTTGCCCCACTTACCGCCGTTCCGCCCATCCACCTGGGTCGATAAAATTCTACTGTTTTCTCCTGAAAGAGGTACGGCCGTATTACAGGCCACCGAGCGCGAAGCCCGCGCCTTCTCCACCAGCGGGAAAAACGGCTTGCTGATCGCCGCCGAGCGCGTCCGCGCCGCATGCCTCCGGGCTCGTCAGTCCTTTCTGGATGCTCATTGGAGCCACGCTCCGGGCCCATGCCTTGAAGCACTCTGTCAAACCGCGTGAGATCGACGAAGTCATCGCCGAGTTCTCGGCGCGCTACCTCATCAGCGACCTGCATCATCACCGGATCGAACGGGCCAAGAACCCCTTCGCTGACTCACTTTTCCGTCATCTTAGGTTAAACTCTTCACCGCTCCGCCCCCACTATGGCCAAGCTCTACTTTTACTACTCGGCGATGAATGCCGGCAAATCGACGGTTCTGCTGCAATCGAGCTATAATTATCAGGAACGTGGCATGCGCACCTTGGTGTTCGTGCCCGCCATCGACTCCCGCTCCGGTCTCGGCCGGGTGCGCTCCCGCATCGGCCTCGAGGCCCCAGCCGAGGTGCTCGCGCCCACCGACAATCTGCTCAACCGCGTGCGCCATGAGCACACGATTGATCCGATCGCCTGCGTGCTGATCGACGAAGCCCAATTCCTCACTCGCGCCCAAGTCGAGCAACTCTCCGATGTCGCCGATGTACTCGAAATTCCGGTCCTTTGTTACGGCCTGCGCACTGATTTCCAGGGCCAGCTCTTTCCCGGCAGCGGCGCGCTGCTCGCCCTCGCCGACGATCTCGTCGAGCTCAAGACGATCTGCCACTGCGGCCGAAAAGCCACGATGAACCTGCGCCTCGCCGCCGATGGCCGCGCCGTCCGCGAGGGCGCCCAAATAGAGATCGGCGGCAACGAACGCTACGTCGCCCTGTGTCGCCGCCATCATAAGACGGCTCTTGCCGCCTCATAGTCCCCGCGACCTTCACCATGCCGACCGTCGCCGTCTTCGACACCAAGCCCTACGACCGCGACTACCTTTCCGCCGCGGCGAAAATCGCCGGGCTGACGTGTCGCTTCCATGAATTTCGGCTCGATGCCGATTCGGCGGCCATCGCCCAAGGGGCCGATTCCGTCTGTATTTTTGTCAATGATCGCGCCGACGCCCCAGTGTTGGAGAAACTCCATAGCCTTAATATCCGTCACCTTGCCCTGCGGTGCGCGGGGTTTAATCAAGTCGATCTACCCAAGGCCCGGGCGCTCGGCCTGACCGTTACGCGAGTCCCCGCCTACTCGCCTCATGCCGCGGCCGAACATACGGTTGCCCTGCTGCTCGCGCTCGTCCGAAAAATCCCCCGCGCCCACAACCGCGTGCGCGAACTTAACTTTTCCCTAGCCGGTCTCGTCGGTTTCGATCTACACGGCAAAACCGCCGGCATCATCGGCACCGGGCAAATCGGTCGTTTGGCCGCCCAAATTCTTCGTGGCTTCGGGATGAAGGTCATCGCCTTCGATCCGGTCCCATCGTCCGGTTGGGCTGCCGCCCACGACGTCGGCTACGTCACGCTCGATCAATTGCTCCCGCCCAGCGACGTCGTTTCCCTTCACCTGCCCCTCACGCCCGAGACCCATCATCTCGTCAACTCTTCCGCCCTCTCGCGCATGAAGCCCGGCGTGGTTTTGCTCAACACCAGCCGTGGACGCCTCATCGACACGACTGCTCTCATCGCGGCGCTCAAGTCCGGTCATGTCGGCGGCGTTGGTCTCGATGTCTACGAGGAGGAAGCGGGGGTGTTTTTCGAAGATCTCTCCGGCACCGTGCTCGCCGACGACGAACTGTCCCGTCTGCTCACTTTTCCCAATGTGCTGATTACCTCGCACCAGGCGTTTCTCACGCAGGAGGCTCTCACCGAGATCGCCTGTGTCACCGTGGAAAATATCCGACGAAACGCCGCCGGCGAGCCGGCGCTGCCCGGTTCGTCGCTTTGAATTAAGAGCTCGATTCGGCAAATCGTTCGGCTCCGCTCCCATCATTATGCATCCGGCAATCCCACCGCACTACAGCTTCTACATCGGCACCTACACCCGCACGACCAGCCTCGGGATTTATGGCGCCCGGCTTGATTCGTCCTCGGGCGCGCTTTCTCCCGCCTCACACATTGCGGCTCTGACAAATCCCACGTGGCTAACACTCCATCCGGGCCGCCAACTCTTTTACGCCAATCAAGAGCTGAAATCGGCCGACGGAAAACCTGTGGGCGCGGTTGCCTCATTCTCCGCCGCTCCGCCTGGCGGAACCCATACGCCGCTCAACGTCGAGCCCACCGAGGCCACGTTGTGCCACACCGCGGTGGATCACACCGGCAACGTTCTCATCGCCGTGAGTTACGGTGGCGGCCAAGTCAGCACGTTCCCCCTCGGACCCGACGGCCGGCTCAGGCCGCGGCGGAACTTCGTCACGCATCAAGGTCCACTCGGACCGCAAACGAATCGGCAGGACAAACCCCACCCACACTCCGTCACGATTTCGCCCGACAATCGCCTCGCCTGCGTCACCGATCTGGGTCTGGACCGCGTCTACTGCTACGATCTCAACGCCGCCACGGCCACGATCACTCCGGCCGCCGTTCCTTTTCTGACGCTGCCTCCCGGCACCGGCCCCCGCCACGCAAAATTTTCAGCCGACGGACATTTCTTTTACGTCATCGGTGAACTCGCCAACACCGTCACGGTTCTCGCCCACGACGCGGGCGCAGGCGCATTTCAGATCGTTCAATCTCTGCCCACCCTACCTGCAGACTTTGTCGGCGAAAGCACCGCCGCCGAAATCCGCATCCATCCCAACGGTCGTTTCCTTTACGGGTCGAACCGCGGCCACGACAGTCTCGTCGTCTACGCGATCGCTCCGTCCACCGGCCTGCTCACTTGGATCGAGACGGTGAACTGCGGCGGCGTTCAGCCGCGCAATTTTGAGCTCACCCCCGACGGCGCGTGGCTGGTCTGCGCCCATCAGGGCTCGGATTCGCTCGTCTCGTTCCGGGTCGATTCCAGCAGTGGTCGCCTCACTTTGCTCCCCGGGAAAATCACCGTCTCCCAGCCGGTCTGTATCCTGTTCGCCTGAACGAGGACCCAATCCTCCCATCAAAAGTTTTGAGCGAGACGCGCGTCAGTTTCGCCCCGCCGCGCGCGTTTCACCGCTGGCAACCGGGCGTGATAAGCGAAGGGCGTTCGCAACCGGACGTCCGCGCCGCAACCCCTGGCCGTCGGCCAATACTGGTCCCGGCCGATCAGCCCGCCACCCGAGATTACCGCGATCTTCGCCGGCGGAAACTGTTCTTTGCTTTCGGCGATCAATTCGAATCCGCCGCGCTCCGGCCTCATCCTGTCGCTCACGATCACGCCGACGCTCCCGCCGGTGATGGCCAAACTCGCATCAATTTCATGCTTAGCGCACGTCACCAAGTGACCCGCCCGTTCCAAAAGACGTCGAGGCAAATCACGCAGCTCCTCTTCGTTATCAACAAGACGAATGGAACATGAACTCATCGAATTAAGTTAATCCCTTGCCGGACGACTCTGTTTTCCAGCGACCGGGCATATCTGCGATTTAGGTGCCGCCGTGCGTTCATGCCCTCAGGGCTACGGCGAATTTGGGTCTAGGCTCGGCCATTGCAATCCGCTTTAATCATAAGCAATACTGATGGCTAACTTTCTCGAAGACAAACGCCCGGAAAAAATCGAACGCGCTTTTCTGGTGGGCGTTCAGACCAAATCGATGGCCGCAGGTGAGGGCGCCGAGCTGCTCGAGGAGCTCACCGAACTCGTCGAGAATCTCAAGCTCACCGTCGTTCGCACCGAACTGGTCCAGCTCCGCGTCGCCACGCCCGCGACGCTTTTGGGCAGCGGTAAAACGAAGGAACTGATCGAACTCGCCAAAGCCGAGGGCTGCCACGTCATCGTCTTCGACGAAGCCCTGACCCCCGCGCAGCAGCGTAACTGGGAGAAATTATCCGAGCTCGCCGTGATCGACCGGCAAGAGGTCATCCTCCAAATCTTTGCCGACCGCGCTCAGACTCGCGAAGCCGTGCTTCAGGTCGCACTCGCCCGCATGGAATATTCGCTTCCCCGCCTCACCCGCGCATGGAGCCATCTCTCCCGGCAACGCGGCTCAGGCGGCATGGGCGGCGAAGGCGAAACCCAGCTCGAACAGGATCGCCGCCTCGTCAATGACCGCATCGTCGCCCTCAAGCGCGAGTTGATCGATGTCCGCAAACAGCGCTCCACGCAGCGCCAGCGTCGTCAACGCGTGCCCGTCCCCACGGCGGCGATCGTCGGCTACACCAACGCCGGCAAATCTTCCCTGCTCAACGCGCTCACCGGCGCCTCCGTTCTCGCCGAAAACAAGCTGTTCGCCACCCTCGATCCCACCACGCGCCAGCTTCACCTGCGCGGCAACCAAAAGCTGCTGGTCACGGACACCGTCGGCTTCATCCGCCGCCTACCTCACGGTCTCGTCGAGGCATTCAAAGCCACGCTCGAAGAGGTCATCTTGGCCGATTTTTTGATTCATGTCATCGACGTCGCGAACCCCAACGCGGCCCAGCACCACGAGACCACTCTCGCTGTGCTCAAGGAGCTCGGAGCCGTCGATAAACCCATCCTCACCGTCTTCAACAAAATCGACGCCGCGGATGAAGCCGCGCTCAACCGCGCCCACCTCATCGCCCCCGACGCTCTTTACATTTCCGCCCGCAGCGGCAAGCAACTCGAACGACTCGTCGCTGCCTGCCTCGAGCAAATCGCCGATGCGCTCGACGCAGTGGAGCTGCTCGTGCCACACACCCGTTACGATGTGATCGCGAAGCTCCACGCCACCGGTCATGTCCAGTTCGAGGAGACCCGCGAGGAGGGCGTATTTATCCAGGGCCGCTTCGCGCCCGCCCAAGCCGGCCTCTTCAAAGCCTACCTCGTGAAACAAAAGTAGGGCGAAGTCTCCGACTCGCCCTCCGGGCAGCGCCCACCGCCCCCGCGCCTCACCCCGCAAATGGCACGAACTCCCGCGTGAGGGTCCCGTCCGGCGTGCCGTTTGCCACGAAATACCCCTTCGCCTTGGTCCCGTCGTGGTTCTCCCGCACCCGCGCACAACAGGCGTTCGTCACCACCTCGATTCCCCGATACGCGACTGCGGTTTGCGCGTGATAGTGCCCAGAGAATGCCCCGCGCAGATTGAAATCCAGAAAACGTTCCAGCACGGCCTCCGCGTTGAGCGGCCGGTATTTCACCCCCGCGCCGAGCGGAAAATGGGTGAGCACCACCGTCGGTTTCTTCGGATCCAGTTTCGGCAATGCCGCCTTCAGCCAAGCGAACGTCGCGTCGCCGATCCGCGTGTCGCCCCACTTTTTTCCATCTGTGGTGTCGAGCGCGACAAACTGCCAGCCCGCCTCGGTCCAACTGTAGTTGAGCCGCCCGGGAAACACTTCCGCATAAATCCGCGTCGTCTCCTCCACATCGTTGTCGTGATTGCCCGGCACGGTGTAAAATGGCCCCGGAACCGCCGCCGCGAGCCGCTTGATCGCCGCGAGACTCTCGGGCTTGCCCGCGTTCGCGAGGTCGCCGAGCCCTGCGACAAAAGCCAACCGCCCATGCGCGCCGACCGATTGGAAAAGTTTTTCGAACCACGCGTCGCAGGCGACGCTATCGTGGTGAAAATCGTTGAGCACCGCAAACCGCACCGCGCCCGCGCCCGTCGGCTTGCTTTGCGCTCGCAACGCTCCCGGCCAAAGTCCCACCGCCAACAACGCGCCCAACTGCCCGAGCGCCGCCCGGCGCGTAATGACCGTTGGGTTCATAACCGGAACCCGCTCACTCGGCGTCGTAAATCTGCACGCGCGCCCAGAATTGTTTGCACGAGGCGATAAAGGCCAAATGGATCGGATCGACTTGGTAAGCGTCATGCGCGGCGAGATCTTGGCAGATCACCGTGATCGCAACCGAGAAACTCTTGTCGATGATCGGCCGGTCCGGCACGCCCGCCGGCACGCCGCAGAAAAACTGCGAGATCGAGGGAATCGCGCCCAGCGTCTCGACGCCGGCGCGGAACTCCGCGCGTTGCGCCGGAGTGAGTTCAGGTTTCAACCAGAAGTAGACGGTGTGAACGAGCATGGTGAGAAAAAGTGTTCAGCTTTGATCGGCTGCGTCGAGCTTTGCCAGTTCGTCCCCGACATTAAAATTCATCCGCACATCCGGATCGGGCGATGGCACCGCCGAAAGCAATATCTTCGTGTAAGCATGTTGCGGGTCCGAAAAAATTCTAGCCGTCGGCGCCAATTCCACGATCCGGCCTTTCCGCATCACCGCCACGCGATCGCAGAAATTCCGCACCACGTCCAAATTGTGCGCGACGAATAAATAGGTGAGCCGGAACTCCCGCTGCAGTTCCTTCAAGAGGTCGAGCACCTGCGCCTGCACCGACACATCCAACGCGGACGTCGCCTCATCGCACACGATCAACGAGGGTTTCATGATCAACGCGCGCGCGATCCCGATCCGCTGGCGTTGCCCGCCGGAAAACGCATGGGGATACCGCCGGCTATGTTCGGGCTGCAAACCCACCCGGGCGAGCACCTCGGCCACCCGCCCCGCCAATTCCTCGCCCCGCGCCAGCCGGTGGATCACCAGCGGCTCCCCGACAATGTCCCCGATTGTCATTCGCGGGTTCAGTGACGACACCGGATCTTGAAACACCAGCTGCGCGTGCTGCCGGATCGGTTTCAATTCCCCCGCGGTCAACTTCACCAGATCGACCGTGCGCCCGTCGGGCAGCTTAAACATCACGGATCCCGCGGTCGGATCAATCGCCCGCAAGATGCATCGGGCCGTCGTCGTCTTACCGGAACCGCTCTCCCCCACGAGGCCCAGAGTTTCGCCCGCCGCCAGCTCGAAACTCACCGCGTCCACCGCCTTCACAGTCGCCAGCACCGACCGGCGAAATCCGCGGCTCATCACCGGAAAATGCTTGGTCAAGCCGCGCACGCTCAGCAGCGGCCTGTCGTCCAGTCTCTTCGTCCCGTCCGTCATGCTGGTCTCCTCCGGCTCGGCAACGCGTCCAACAATGACCGCGTGTAGGCGTGTTGCGGCGCTTTCAACACCGAGCGCACGTCTCCGCTTTCGACCACGGTTCCGCGATGCATCACCGCCACGTCGTCCGCCATCTGCGCCACCACGCCAAAGTCGTGCGTGATCAAAAGCACGGCGCAGCCCAGCTCGCGTTGCAGGGTTTTGATCAACCCGAGAATCTGAGCCTGAATCGTCACATCGAGCGCCGTCGTCGGCTCGTCCGCGATCAACAGCTCTGGTTTGCACACCAACGCCATCGCGATGACGACCCGTTGCCGCATGCCGCCCGAGAGTTCATGCGGATACTGGTGATAACAAGCGGACGGCAGCGGCATTCCGACCTTCCCGAGCATTTCAATCGTCAACTCCCGCGCTTCTTTGACCGTCCGTTTCTGATGCAACAAAATCGCTTCGGCGATTTGACTGCCCACCGTGTGCACCGGCGACAAAGCCGTCATCGGCTCTTGGAAAATCATGCTCACGAGCCCGCCGCGCACCCGATACAGCAACTCGTCCTGCTCGCCGAGGTCCGCCAGTTCGATGTCCCCGGCCCGCGCCGATCTCAGCAGGATTCGACCGCCCGTGATCCGGCCCGGTGGTTGAATCAGCCTCAAAATTGAATAGGCGGTCACCGTTTTCCCGGAGCCGCTCTCCCCTAGCAGCGCCAACGTGCGCCCGCGCCCGATCGCGAACGAGACGCCCTCGACCGCCGAGACTACTCCGTCGGGCGTGAAAAACGACACCGCAAGGCCCCGCACTTCCAATAACGGTTTCTCCGCGCTTTCGCTCATTTCGACGAATACGGATCAGCCGCATCCCGCAGACCGTCACCGAGAAAATTGAAGCTCAGCACGGTCAGCACAATCAGCACCACCGGCATCAACAGCCAGGGATAGCTCCCCACCGTCTGGATACTCAGGCAGTCCTGCAGCATCACGCCCCAGCTCACGATCGGCGGTCGCAGCCCGAGTTGCAAAAAGGACAGGGAGGTCTCGCCCAAAATCATCGCCGGCACGCTCATCGTCAGCACCACGATGATATGACTCGTAAACCCCGGTAGCAGGTGCCGGAAGAGCACCCGCGTGTGCGAAGCGCCGAGCAATCTCGCCGCCATGGCATAGTCCTCCTCCCGCAGGGCCAAAATCTTCCCCCGCACCACCCGGGCCAAACCCGTCCAACCGAGCAGGCTCAGCACCAGCGTGATCGCAAAATAGGTCGAAAGCGGCGACCAGTCGGCCGGCAAAATTGCCCCGAAGGCCAACCACAGCGGAATCTGCGGGAAGGCGTTGATCACGTCGATGACACGCTGGATGAAGTTATCTACCCCGCCGCCCACGTAGCCCGAAATTCCACCGATAGTCACCCCGAGCAAAAACGTTACCGCGATCGCCACCAGCCCGACCGAGAGACTGATCCGTGATCCGTAAAGCAACCGACTGAAAATATCTTGCCCGTATTTATCGGCGCCGAGGAAGAAAAACGTCGGGAGCGTCCCGTCGATCGAGCGCCGCGTCGGATCTTTCACTCCCAAAAAGTGACGATCCCAACGGAACAGCCCCCAACACTCGTACGGCCCACCCCGCACAAAAAATCCCAACCGCACGACCTGCGCCGGATCCTCGATATATGACTTTCGAAAAGTGAGCGGATCGACGACCCGGTGCATCACGGGCACATAAAGCCCGTGCTTAAGGGACCACCGGGGCAACTGCGGCGGACAATACGAGTGCGATAAATCCCGCCACTGCCGCGGATAGGGCGCGAAGAATTCGGCCCCGAGCGCCAAGACGTAGAGCACCGCCAAAAGGTACAGCGAAGCCACCGCCAACTTATGGCGCGCGAACCTCCGCCGGATCAGCTCCCATTGGGACTGGGTGCCGGTCGCGTTCTCGACCAAGGAGGCGGGGGGCTCAGCCGGAGGCATCACCCCCAGACACAAGGATTCAGCTCGGACTCGGCAAGGGACAATTCCACCCGCTACCCGGCGGAGTTTCACCGACGACAAAGCCCGGGATCAAAGTGGCATGGGCGTCGCGACCATGGGTTCGAAAACGACCGGACAGGATAATCACACCCAGATCCCCGCACCACCGCCGAAAATATCCTCAAAAAAAACTGTCGCTCTCGCGTGTCATTCCCAATCGTTGAAAACATGGCCTCTTCCGCACCTCTCGGCTTCGGTATTTTGGGACTCGGTTTAATCGCCGACTTTCATGCCCGAGCCATCGCCGCCGCCGCCGGTGCCCGACTCGTTGCCGTCTGCGGTCGCTCGCCAGAGAAAACCCAAGCCTTCGCCGCCACGCATGGGGCCGATTTCGCCACGACCGATTTCTCCGCCTTCCTCGCGCACCCCGGCCTCGACGTCGTCTGCATCACCACTCCCAGTGGAGCGCATCTTGAGCCCGCCCTCGCCGCCGCTCGCGCTGGCAAACACCTCGTCATCGAGAAACCGATCGAGATCACCCTGCCCCGGATCGACGAGCTCCTCGCCGCCACGACCGCAGCCGGCGTGACGCTGATGCCTATCTTTCAATCCCGCTTCGGCGCCGGCGCCCGCACGGTGAAAGCGGCCGTCGCCGCCGGTCGCCTCGGGCGCCTGAGCCTCGCCAGCGCCTATGTGAAGTGGCAACGCGCCCCCGGCTATTACGCCGACAGTTGGCACGGCACGTTTGCCCTCGACGGCGGCGGCGCGCTGATGAATCAGGGCATCCACGCGGTTGATTTGCTGCAATGGTTCGCCGGCCTGCCTGCCGACGTTTTTTCCCGCAACACCCGCCGCGTTCACCTCGGCATCGAGGTCGAGGATACGGCGGTGGCCTCGCTGCGTTTCCCTTGCGGCGCCCTCGGCTCTATCGAGGCCACCACCGCCGCTTATCCCGGCTGGGCCCGACGCATCGAACTCTGCGGCGAAGATGGCTCCATCGTGCTCGAAGACGACCGGATCGAGCGCTGGGATTTTCGCACCGCGCAGCCCGAGGATGCCGCCGTCCGCGCGGCCAAGCCCGATGATTCCATGCGTGCGGGCGCCAGCGCCCCCGGAGCGATGAGCCACGAAGGTCATTTCCGCCAAATCGAGAATTTGGTCGACGCCCTGCGCCACGGCGCATCCCTTGCTGTAGAAGGACCCGAGGCCCGGAAGGCTGTCGCCTTCATCCTCGCCCTTTACCGCTCCGCCCAGTCCGGCCAACCCGTCACGCTGTAATCATTTTTATGTCCTCGACTGCACCCACCCCCACCAGCCCCGACCAGCCATGGTATAAATTGATGACGAGCCACCACTGGTTCGTCTTCTCCGTCGCTTCGCTTGCGTGGCTTTTCGACTGCATGGACCAACAGTTCTTCAACCTCGGCCGCGGCGCCGCAATGGAGCAACTCCTGCCCGATAAAACCAAAGTCACCGAATATGGGTCTTACACGACGTCGGTTTTCTTGGTGGGCTGGGCCGTCGGCGGCCTGCTCTTCGGCGCCATGGGCGATCTCTACGGGCGCGCCAAAATCCTAACCGTCTCGGTCCTGCTCTATTCCATATTCACCGGTCTGAGCGCGCTCTCCACGGGCTTCTTTGATTTCTGCGTCTACCGTTTCCTCACCGGCATGGGCGTCGGCGGTGTCTTCGGTCTGGCGGTCGCACTCGTCGCCGACACCGTTCCCGACAGAGCCCGCGCTCCCGCCCTCGGCTTGCTGCAGTCCCTCTCCAGTATCGGCAACATCAGCGCCGCTCTCATCGGCATGGGCATCGCCGCCCTCGCCGCGCACAAGCTGCTCCCGGGTGGTCTCACGACCTGGCAGGCTATGTTCCTCGTCGGATCCACCCCGGCCTTTCTCTGCGTCTTCATTCTCGCAAAGCTCAAGGAGCCGCAAAAGTGGGTCGACGCCAGAGCCGCCGGCAAAGTCTCCGGCATCAAATTCGGCTCCTACGGCGCACTACTCTCCCACCCGCGCTGGCGCAAGCACGCTTGGGCCGGTCTCGCCTTGTGCAGCGCTGGGATCATCGGGCTCTGGGGCATCGGCAATTTCCACCCCACGATCGTCTCCTCGGTCGTAACCGAGCATTTGAAAAACTCGGGCATCTCTCCCGAGAAACTCGCCAGCGAGAAAGCCTTTTGGACGTCGATGGCCCTTCTCATGCAGAACATCGGCGCGTTCTTCGGCATGACCGCGATGGCCAAACTCGCGCAGGTCAAAGGCCGTAAATTCGCCTTCGCCCTCGCGCTCTTCCTTTCGTTCGCCTCCACCGTCCTCGTTTTCAAAGGCCTCCGCGAATTCAACGACATCTTCTGGATGATCCCGCTCATGGGCTTCGGCCAACTCGGTGTCTTCGCCGTCTACGCGATTTACTTGCCCGAACTTTTCCCGACCAGCCTTCGCGCCACCGGCACCAGCTTCTGCTACAACTTCGGCCGCCTCGTCGCCGCGACCGCGCCCTTCACCATCGGCCAGATCACCAAGAGCCTAGGCGGCAACCTCGAGGGCTTCCGCACTGCCGGCATCGCCGTCAGCTTCGTGCTCTTGCTCGGTATTTTGGTCCTCCCCCTGCTCCCCGAGACCAAAGACAAGCCCCTCCCCGAAGAGTAAGCCGCGGTCTGACACCCCCGGCCCTCGTCCGACCCTTCCCTGTGGGCGGAGTGACTCTCCCCTGTAGGCGGGCTAACTCTTTTCTGTAGGTGGGGTGCCTCTCCCCTCCAGGCGGGGTGACACCACCCTGCTCCCGCAGCGCTCCGCCGCCCCCATCGCACTCGGTGGTTATCCATGCCCGTCTTCGCAAACTCTCCCCATTCGCGCCCATCCGCATGATTCGCGGCATCCTCCAATACCTCCGCCCCTCCCCTATCTTTCTCTTTCCTCTTAATCTCTCCTCTTTCTCCCGCGTCCTCTCCTCTATTCGCGTCCCTTCGTGTGATTAGCGGGCAACTCGCCCGGATTTTTTTCATCCCCTCCGAACTCTTCCGTGTATTCCGTGGGCCCCCTTCCGACTTTCGAGTGATTCGTGGGTTTTGCGCGAGACACTCCCACCCAATCCGCCCGAGATGATTGGGCAACTGAAGCCGCAAGAACGGCAAATACCGCGCAGCGGCACGCCGCTTTTTCGGGTAGCTTCCTATTACCAGCCACCAACGGGTAACTTCCAGGTCCCTGCGGGATCCACGTCAAGACGGCCCGGACCCCGTTTCCGCTATCTTAAGCCCATCCCGCCTACCATGAAAACTTGCCCCCACCATCTCGCTCTCGCCGCCACCGGCTTCACGGTCGTCGCCTTTTCCTCCACCGCTTGTTGAAGAGCGATGTGAAATACCGCTTAGTGATCGACCTCGCTTCGCTCAAGTCGGGTTAACCCGGTTATCTGCTGCGATCAGCCGGCAAAAACCGCCGCGCCCAATCGGCGCTTGCGCGGCTCATGTGCGCTATCGTGAAGTGTGGGGATGCATGTTTCGTTCGATATCGCCTCGTCACTGGACCAAGCCTTGAGGACCGCCGCCGTCGCCGCCGGCTTGGAGCCCGAGAGCTTTAGTCCCGAGGTGCGGGCAGCCGATCCGCGGTATGGTGACTTTCAAGCCAACGGTGTTCTCGCCTACGCGAAAGCCCGCAAACTCAACCCTCGCGCCTTGGCCGAGCACATCATCGCCGCGCTCCCTTCCGACGTGGGCGAACATTGCTCCGTTTCGATTGCCGGCCCCGGGTTCATCAACTTCCTGCTCAAGCCCGAGTCGTTGCTCCAATGGATCACGGCGCAAGATACGACCGAGCGTCTTAAATCAGGCGCCACATCGCTGCACCACGGTAAGAAATATGTGGTCGATTTCAGTTCCCCGAACACCGCCAAGCAGCTTCATGTCGGTCACGTCCGAGGCATGGTGATCGGAGAAGCAATTTGCCGCTTGCTCGCCTTTTGCGGCGCCGAGGTGATCCGCGACAATCACATCGGCGATTGGGGAACCCAATTCGGTAAACTCATCTGGGGCTACAAACACCATCTCGACCAAGCCGCACTGGCCAACGACCCGCTTGAGGAACTCGAACGGCTTTATAAACTCACGGACGCGGCGACCAAGTCCGACCCTTCTGTCCTCGATGCCGTCCGCGCCGAACTGGTCCTGCTTCAATCCGGCGATGCCGAAAACCTAGCGCTTTGGAAAAAAATCATCGCCCTGAGTTCCGGCGCGTTCACCGAAATCTACCGACTGCTCGAAATCCACTTTGACCACCAACTGGGTGAGAGTTTTTACAACGACAAATTGCCTGCCATCTACGCCGAGCTTGAGTCTACGGGCCTCGCATCGGAGTCACAAGGCGCGCTGGTAGTCTTTCATCCCGAACACCCACGCTTCAAGACCCAACCGTTTATCATCCGCAAGTCCGATGGCGCGGCAAATTACGCCTCCACCGATTTGGCCACCATGCTCTACCGGACGGAGCACTTTCACGCCGACGCCATCGCCATCCTCACCGACGCCCGCCAAGCCGACCATTTTGAGCAGCTAGGGTTGACCACTGAAAAATGGTTTATGATGACGGGCCGTCCGCTCCCCCGCTTCACGCATGTTTCTTTTGGCTCAATCCTCGGCGAAGACGGGAAAGCCATAAAGACCCGATCCGGCGATCCCATAAAGCTGAAGGCTCTTTTGGCCGAAGCCGTGGATCGCGCATTTGTCCTCGTGACGGCCAAAGCCCCGGAACTGCCGGAGAGCGAACGCCGCGAGATTGCAACGGCGGTGGGGCTTGGGGCTATCCGCTATGCCGATCTCGCACAGAATCGAAGCAGCGATTACATTTTTTCTTGGGACAAAATTCTCTCTTTTGAAGGCAACACCGCACCCTACCTCCTTTACGCGGTTTCCCGGGTGCGCTCGATTTTTCGCAAAGCCGGACTTGAACCGAACGATGCTTCCGCCGTGACCGGGGCGACTCCACCCGAAAGCCCCGCGGAGCTCGCACTCGCCCGCAAACTGATCGCCTTCCCTGTCGCGCTGAAGCTCACGACCGAGCAACTGAGACCCCACTTTCTTTGCACCTATCTCTACGAACTTGCAGGTGAGTTTAGCAGCTTCTACGCGGCGGAAAAGGTCGTCGTCGATGACGCTTCGATCCGCGCCAGACGGCTGCTGTTGTGCAGCCGCACGCTCCTTTTGCTTGAGACGGGGCTGCATCTTTTAGGCCTTCGCACGCTCGTCCGCATGTAGTGCAACGGAGTTCACCGAATTCCGAGTAGCCCGGACTCGTCCCGCAGCAGACTGTGCTCGAAATCAGCCTTGCCGCGCCTACGTCCGACTCCAACCTCGCCGCCAATGGACACGCAGGAATTTTACATCCGCCATGCGTCCGAGACAGATGCGCGAGGCCCCTACAATCTTGAGGAGATGGTTTCCCTCGCCGAGACCGGCAGCGTCACGGTCGAAACCCTTTATTACGACGCCACCACCGAGCGATGGGCCGTCATCGGCGACAATCCGGCGGTGAAAGCAGGGATTTTCTCGGAAAAGAAAAAACTAACGATCAAGGCCGGGGAGACGCTCGGTTCGATCAATAAACCGAAGGCTGACAACCTCGCTCCGGTCACGGTCAACAATCTGCTCGCAGCTGCCGAAGGTCCAAGCGACGACCCCAAGCACCAAAGAAGCGGTGAAATTGCAGCCAGCCGGGCAGCTGCCATTGGGATGTGGGCGGTTGTGGTCATGTTCGGGTTGAGTTCCGCTGGCGGGATGCTATCCGCCGTCGGTGTCCTGATGTCGCTCGATCCGATCAAGATCGCGACCAACCCATTAGCTTTCATCGGCGTGATTGATTTAGTTTTTGCCGTATTTATCGGCCTAGGAATGGTGAATTTGTACCCAGCGGTTCGTTTCCGAGCTGCACTCGGTCTGGGATTCTTTGGCTTGATCCTCTTCATTCAAGGACGGCACGCGCCGATGCTGGCGGCCATCGCCGGCTCAGTGAGCCTATATCTCTGCACGATTTTTACCAGCATGGTGCCGGTGATTATCTCGGCGGGAGTCGGACTCACCGCGCTTGGCTACTTGGCCCTCCAGGTCAGTTCCAACTGACGTGGCGGCCGGCAGTCGCTCTCTATGAAGCGATTAATCGAACTAGGACTCCGGCTGCCGAAAATCTACCGGAAAGAAATCTGGTCCTCGAGCCACCTAAAGGACGATTCACCGCGCGGATGGCTCTACGCTGGACTCAGAGTGACGTCCATCACATGGACCGTTTTCAATGAGACAAAGATTCCTGCGCGCGCGGCAGCACTGAGTTTCGGCTCGCTTCTTGGTTTAGCCCCGCTGGTCGCGATCGCCGTGCTGATCGGCGGATTTGTTCTCGGCAAAGACACCGACCCAAGCCTTATCGCAAACCGGCTCGGCGAACTCATGGAGCAAGTAGCACCCCAATTGCGCCAACTTAATTCCTTGGACGCCTCCGGCAATCTGACATCGACCACGGCAAGCCCTGAAGTCGTTAAAGTGATCAGCGACATCATTGCCGCGGCTCGCTCAGGCGTGGCCGGAGTCGCAGGGGCATTTTCGCTTATTCTGATCGTTCTACTGCTCTTCAAGTCGATTGAGGATGCC
This sequence comes from Opitutus sp. GAS368, assembly GCA_945882935.1. Lineage (GTDB taxonomy): Bacteria > Verrucomicrobiota > Verrucomicrobiia > Opitutales > Opitutaceae > Tous-C4FEB. The sequence goes on along the minus strand of CAMCWW010000005.1, from coordinate 48,777 downwards.
TTCAACGATATTTGGGGCGTCCGTTTGGGGCGCTCGCTCCTGGTGCGCATCGTCTTTTATTGGACCACGCTGACTCTCGGGGCGGTCTTATTTTTCTCCAGCCTAGCCCTGCTCGGGGCAAGCGCGGTCGTAAACGTTTTCCAACAGCTTCCTGGTGGAAGTGATTTACAGGCGTTACTGCGGTGGATGTTGCCCGCTTTTTCACTCACACTGCTCGTCGGGATCTTAACCCTCGTTTACCGGGTGATTCCCAATACTCGCGTTTTCTGGCGTGCAGCCTTTGTCGGGGCGGTCGTGGTCGCCGCTCTGCTTTTGCTGAACAATGTCGTCGCCCTGCTCTACGTGCGGCGCGTGGTTCTTGAACGCAGCCTCTACGGCTCCTTAGCCATCTTTCCGGTATTCATGCTAGGACTGTATATTTTTTGGCTCTACGTGCTCATCGGCGGCGTGATCAGCTATGCCGTCCAGAATGTCCATTTTCGCAACAGCCAGGCCGCATGGGGGAGTCTATCCGAATCCATGCGAGAGCGTCTTTCCTTGGTCGTGCTTCTAACTATCGGTCGGAGATTTCAAAACTGCTTGCCTGCCACTTCGGCCGCCCAACTGAGTGATATGCTCAAGGTCCCGACTCAGATTTTGAACGAGTGCCTAAACCGCCTCGTCCTGATGGAACTGATTACAACGTTGCGCCCTATTTCCGGAACGTCGGCCGCCGAGTATCTCTACCAGCCGGCGCGGCCATTAAACCGGATAAGTCTCAACGAATTCAAAATTCTCGACGATAACTTTGGCGATGATCCGATGGGTCAGGCGCTCGAGCAAATGGACCCAATTTTGCATCTCTATAACCATGCTTTGGAGCAACTGGGGCACCAATCATTCTTCAAGAAATCTCTTGAAGAACTGTTCCTCGAACACCCGTTCAAAGATTCCAAACTTTCGCTCAAGGGGCTCAATCACCCGTAGCCTCCGGCAGCGGATCAAAGTTATTGTAGGCCGCCAAGCCCTGCGGATTACACGTCAAGGCGCGCCTGCTTTTTCAGTAAACGCACGAAAATGATAACGTGCGTCGCGAACAATAAAGGAATGAAGAAAGTGAGTGAGAGGCTGAGAGGCAAACGCGTGAGAGCCCGCAGTTGGAAAGGAGCAGCGGCGCCTGCGGTCGTCGCGATATACACGCTTAGGAGCAGCCCCAAAGAACCGGCGACATTCCAAATCGTCAGGAGCTGGCGCCAACGCACTTTATTGAGAGGCGCGATGATCAAAAACAGAGCACTGAGAGCCATCAAAATGTCGCCCAATCCAACTGGGACCGCATAGGCATACGGCAATTCACCACGCCGCCAAAACACCAACAAAAATACTCCAAAAAAACGAACCAGGTGAATCTGAAGCAGGACACGCATTTCGAGTCCGTCCACCCATGTTCGAACGGAACTAAATCGAAAATACGGGTAGAGTGCACACAACGTGCAGCCCAGCACCACCATCGGCAAGACCGAGGGAGACAGCCGCTGTAACGCCAAAGTGTGACCAACGTAAACCGACCCCAAAAACCACGACCACAAAACCAAGCGGACCAGAATTACGGGGCGGAACATCAGCAAAAATTTGGGAGCTGAACCGCACAGAAAACCCATCCTCCACGTGCGGCCCCACCTTGAATCCGAGCTGGAAACGTCACGTTAGCGATTACTCCGGCAGCGCGATCCGATAACGCTCAAGGGAACTGCCATCGATGCGGTGAAGCTCCGCCAAAGCCACCCTGAGGCTCACTTTGGATTGGAGCTCATTCACCCGAGCTGCTTCGAGATCATCCTGAGCTTGCAGCACGAGACGGCTGGTCGAAAGACCGGCATCAAACCGCGCCTTCTGAAGTTCATATTGCTTCTGGCTGAGTTCCGTGGCCTTCCCCGCGATCTCAACCGCAACGATATTCGTTGCTACCGCCCGAACTGAACCGCGCACGTTCACCAGCAGAGTCTGATCCAACTGCTGCAAACGGGTTTGCTGCTGGAGCAGGCTAATTTTGGCCGTCCTCAATCGGGCTTTATCAGCATGCAAACCCCAAGGAACCGAGACTGAGACCCCAACATTCCAGTTATACCCGTTTCCATCGGGCAGGTTGCCGATTGCGTCGCCGTAAGATCGTTCTGTCGCAGTATAGCCAACCCCGGTGTCCAGATTTAGCCCCGGTAGCGCAGCCTGCTTGGCCGTGCGGGCATCGATTTCTATCTGCTTGATCTGAGCCTGCGTCACCAAGAAGTCAGGCGAACGATCGCGCGCCAACTTGTAGACCAAATCAAAGGATGGCGCACCTTCGGTGTAGTCGCCGAACTTAACCTCTCCGGGGCGACTGTTAAATCCAAACTCCCCGGTAAGGGTTGAGAGTGAATCTTCCCTATCGCTGACGGCTTGTTCCGCCTGGACGACTGCCCGGCGAGAGTTGGCGACGCCAACCTCAGCAGTCAGCACATCAAGATCCGTCGCGACACCGGTCGATTTGCGAACCTTGTTTTCCTCGAAGAGCTTCGCAGCAAGCTCCAAACTCCGACGCTTGACCATCAAGTTCTCGCGAGCATAGGCCAAATTATAGTAAGCGTTCTCAGTGTCGCGGACAACGGTTAGTACACGGATCTTGTAGTTCAACAGGGCGATACCGACCCCTAGTTTGCTGCGATCGATATTGGCTCGCGCCACGCTCGAACCCGCCCCTTTCAAAAGAGGTTGGCTAAGGCTAACGCTCGCGCTGCTCCCAAACGCGGGATTTAGCGTGGAATTGAGTGAATTGGTGGCAGCCCGCGTCGTATTTCCAGCCACGCTGACCGTGCCTCCGGTTCCGACCCGTTGACTAGCCCCGACGGAAAAAACCGTATTGTCACTCCTCGGACCGCTGGCGGCTGTTCCGTCCAATCGACTGGTCGTAGCGGCAGACTGATTTAAATTTCGGCGGGTGGTGGCGGTGAAAGTTGGATCAAAATCCGCGCTCGCAACGTTGAACGCCTCCTTGGCGATTTCTGAAGAGAGCCCTTGGATCTGTAAGTCAAAATTCTTTCCCATCGCTCGCTGGATGCACTCCTCGAGGGTCAGCGGCATCGGCGCCGTAACCGGCGTCGCCGTGGTGCCTTGGCCGAAACTAAACGTGGCACTGCAGAGAGATAAAATCGTGACGATTTTTCGGACTAGGATTCTTGGCATAAAGATTAGGTTGAAGAGACGATCAAAAGGAAAACACCTGTGCAGCACGAAAGTTACTGGTTTTTAAGGTCCTCACTTAGATTGGATAGAAAGACCTTGCGACGAACCACCGGTTGTCCGGCGAGACGGACCTTGCTGCCTAAAGTTTCAAGGAATCACTGCAGCTTCAACCTACGTGCGAACCAAGTGTATAATCGTCCGAAACGAAGAATCTTTGACCGTAGAACGATTGAACGAGGTTTTCGGACCCGGCTTTCCACTCAGAGCCATTGGACGGGCCCAAATTCCTCGCTTCCGAATGTAAGAGCCCTCGCCCCGGTCACGCGGTGAGATTATTTTACTCGTCTCAAGTCAAAGGTGATTCGCCCAAGGTCCAAGGCACCCTTTCTCACCTCGGCTACGACAAAACCACACCGGACCTTACTTCGCGGAAAGTTCAGAGCGCTTAAGTTCCGCCTCTACCATCTCGGTAAGATAGGCGCTCGAACCGAGTCGCGCGGTGTAGGTCGCGATCTGACTTTGAGTTTCGGTGAACAATGGGTTCGTAGCAGAAAAGTCCGGAACTTGCTTGGCTGCCACATACACAAATGTGCCTTTATCCGCAGCGATCAGGAGATCCGAAACCTGCCCTTTCTCGAGACGCTCGGTCGCATTCAATATCGAGAAATCAACATCTTGAGTTCGGTTTCTAAATGAGAAAGCAGGAACGGATTTCAGCTCGAGCTTAGCCGAACTACCCTCCACGGCGGCAGCCGCGGCCTTCTCGAAGGTATCGCCTGCCTTCAAACGATTTTCGATCAAACCCCGCAAGGTACGGCCGAGTTCAACGAAGCGCTTCCGCTTTTCGTTTTCAGAAAAGTCCGAAGCAACTTTCAACTTCAATTCCGAAAGGGCCGGCTTCCGAGCTGGGAGGGTGTCCTTCCAAAAGAGAACTGCCGCCCCCGCGTTCGTCGCGACAGCTTCAGAATACACCCTGTCTTTACTGAGCTTAAATGCTTCTTGGGCCGCGGCCGCAGCATCCCCCCCGAACTCAGCCGGCCCGGACTCCCGCGTGAACGGAGCCAAAATTTTCTGCGGATGTTTATGCCCTGCGATCAACGTGGCCAACGCCGGTGAATCTGCCGTAACTTTCGACTCATACAACCCAAACACAAAGTCGCTCGCCGCCTTGGCTGCTAGGCGCTTAGCCCGCTCGAAACGGAGAGCCAGCTCAACTTGGGGACGGACCGCTGCAAAATCCGAGACTGCATCCGTTTTGATCGGGGCCATAACTTTCGGATCGGAAGTCGGTTTTGGAAACCGACTTGGATTTGAATCGTAATAGGCTTGAACCTCCGAGTCCGAAAAGGAAACCGAAGCCAAGTAATCGGTCGCCGGAAACTCCACGTAGCTCGCGGAAATCTTCGGCGGAACTTCATAGCGAAACGAGTTCTCTTCGAAATACTTGGTCAAATCGGCATCGGTTTGCGGGATCTCAGGATTAAACGACGCATAATCGATATTTGCTACGATCAGACTCCACGACGTGTCCGCGCGGGCTAATTGGGACTTCACGTCCGCCGAAAGCACATATCCGGGGCCGCCCAGCAATTTCTGGATCTTTTCAGCCTTCACATCGTCGCCAATCACTCGGGCAATATCCGCTTCGGTGAGACGTGGGTTCGTCTTAAGGTTATCCCTGAAAGTCGCGTAACGCTTCGGATCGAATTTGCCGTCATCTGCCGTGAAGGCGCGGAGGGTCTTAATCTGATCTGCAATTTCGCTGGTGGTGGTCGCGGGAAGGCCAATTTTTTTCGCCAGCTCAAGAGAAGCGACGCGCTGAAACGCGTAGTTTTGAATCTGTTCGGCCTCGAGGCCGTAGCCCACTTGCAAATTGGCACTCAATCCGGCGTCGCCCATTACTCGCTGCTGATCTTCCGTTGAGTTCAAGTTATAGCCAAAAAACTCCCGTTTTATGGTCTGTTGGTCGGCCGGACCGACTCCTGGCGAGGCTCCAATCGTAAAGACGAAAGAAACAATAATGACAGCCAGCAACACGCCAAAAACCAATTTGAGGTGCCGCTGGAAGGTGATTTGAATCCAAGAAATCATAGGGATAAGGTCTGAAAATTAAGTCGCAGCTCAGGTGAGGCAAGGTCGAATTGGTCCGCACGGGCGGGATCCGATTTCAGTTAAGCTATCCATGCTCTGGGGGAGAAAACCCAACAAAAATGCGCCCGTTCCTCGCTCGAAACTGGTTCCGCCGTGGAACAGAGCATCACTTACCGATCCCACTGGTCCTAAAACCGAGCGCTCTCAATTTGTCCAATTCCAGAATATTTCGCCCATCAAAAATGAAAGCTGGTTTAGCCATTACAGCGTAGATCTTGGCGAAATCCAACCGCTTGAACTCGTCCCACTCGGTTAGCACCGCCAAGGCGTGAGCTCCGACCACGGCTGCATAGGGGTCGGCGGCGACCGAAAGCCTCGGATTGGGTGTCTTTGCGCCGAAAAGATCGCGATTAACCTCAACAGCCGACACTTTCGGATCATAAACCACGACGTTAGCCTGTTCATCGAGCAAATCTTGGCAGACCGCGATCGCCGCTGACTCCCGGGTGTCATTTGTATCTTTCTTAAACGCAAACCCGAGCACTGCGATCCGCTTCCCGGCAACACTGTTGTAAAGAGAACTCACAATTCGGGCGGCGAAACGATGCTTTTGCCAGTCATTCATCTTCACTACGCTTTCCCAATAAGCAGAGACCTCGGGTAGCCCGAATTTCTCGCAAAGGTATGCCAGGTTTAAAATATCCTTTTGAAAGCAAGAGCCGCCGAATCCGACCGACGCCTTTAAAAATTTGGACCCGATGCGTGAGTCCCTTCCAATTGCATTCGCAACCTCGTCCACGTCCGCTCCGGTGGCCTCGCACAGCGCAGAAATCGAGTTAATCGAAGATATCCGTTGGGCTAAGAACGCATTCGCCACCAGCTTCGATAACTCCGATGACCACAGATTGGTGGTGATGATTCGATCGATCGGAACCCAGTGAGCATATACGCTAACCAAAGTCTTTACCGCCAACTCGCCCTCTGGCGTTCGCTCGCCGCCAATGAGCACGCGATCCGGGTTGAGCAAATCGGCAATCGCGGTGCCTTCGGCCAAGAATTCGGGATTCGAAAGAACCTGAAACTTCGCTCCACGCGAATTTGCAGCCAAGATGTCCTTGATGGTTTCGGCGGTCTTCACGGGGATGGTCGACTTTTCGACTACGATTTTCGTGCCATCGGAAACCTCGGCAATCGTGCGCGCGACGGATTCTATATAGCGTAAATCGGCGGCTCGCCCCGCGCCCACCCCGTAACTCTTAGTCGGGGTATTGACGGCGACGAAGATCACATCGGCCGCCTTGATCGTGCCGACCACATCCGTCGAGAAGAACAGGTTTTTACCCCGACGTTGCCGCACCACGTCGTCGAGGCCCGGCTCATAAATTGGTAAAGTATCGGAGTTCCATGCCGCGATCCTAGCCGCATTCATGTCGACCACGGTTACTTGAATACCGGGCGCCTTGAGCGCAATCATCGCCATCGTTGGACCGCCGACATAACCCGCGCCGATACAGCAAATTTTCATAAGTGAAGGGCCAAAAAATGCTGGCAAGACGATCAGAAACCAAGCGCGAAGTCTCTCGATTTACACCCGGCTCCCGGCACGCAACGAAAGCCCCAGATCGACCCTGACCCTAAACTGCAAACTAAGCGGGATTCGGTGCTACCGCCGGGCTGCCCGGGTCAATTGATTCGTTCGTCACAGGTTTTTCGACCGACTTTTTCTCGATCGCTTTCTCCGAATATTTTGAAGGCGGCGCGACAATTACAGCCGAGCGAAGTTCGCCGTGTTGGATAATTTCCAGCACGTGCTTACCCTCAATCGTCTCGTGCTCCAGCAACGCTTCGGCGATCTTATCGAGCGCCGATCTATGCCCGGTAATCAATTGGGTCGCTCGAGCATATTGCTCCGTGATGATTCGATGGATTTCGACGTCAATTTTCCGAGCTGTTTCCTCGGAAACATTCTCGGAACGCGTAATTTCACGACCAAGGAAAACCGTATCCTGATTATCCCCGAAAGCAATTGGACCGAGTGGACTCATTCCCCAGTCGCAGACCATGTGACGGGCGATCTTGGTAACCTGCTTGATGTCGCCGGCAGCCCCGCTCGAAATGTCGCCGAGCACCAACTCTTCCGCGATTCGCCCCCCCAACCCCATCGCAATTTGATTCAACATCCGTTTCATCGCGTGCGTCAGCAGGTCCTTCTTGGGTATGAACATTGTGCTACCCAAGCTTCGCCCTCGCGGGATGATCGTTACTTTGTGAACTGGTATGGTGCCATCGTCCAAGACACCTTGCACCAAGGCATGGCCAGCCTCGTGGTAAGCGGTCAGTTTCTTCTCGTCGTCATCCATCAACCGCCGGTGCTCACGACCGAACTGCACCTTCTCGCGCGCATCGTCGATATCAATCATTTCCACTTTTTTCTTATCCCGCCTCGCCGCAAGCAGCGCGGCTTCGTTGAGTAAGTTCGCCAACTCAGCCCCAGAGAGCCCAGGGGTTCCGCGAGCGATAACCGCCAGATCGATCGCATCCACCAAGTTAATCTTCTTCGCATGAACACGCAGGATTTGCTCCCGGCCCACGACGTCGGGCAGATCGACATGAACTTGGCGATCAAACCGGCCCGGACGAAGCAACGCACTGTCCAATACGTCGGGACGATTTGTCGCGGCGATAATGATCACACCCTCAGTGGTATCGAAACCGTCCATCTCAACCAAAAGAGAATTTAGCGTCTGCTCACGTTCGTCGTTGCCTCCACCGACCCCGGCTCCGCGCTGCCGACCCACCGCGTCGATTTCATCGATGAAAATCAAGCAAGGCGCACTTTTTCTGCCTTGCTCAAACATGTCGCGCACCCGGCTCGCGCCGACACCGACGAACATTTCAACAAAATCCGAACCCGAAATACTGAAAAAGGGCACATCCGCCTCACCCGCGACCGCTTTCGCGAGAAGGGTCTTTCCCGTGCCCGGGGAGCCGACCAATAAGATCCCACGAGGGATCTTTCCGCCCATTTTTGTAAATTTCTTCGGATCTTTCAGGAAGTCGACGACCTCGCTGACCTCCTCTTTGGCTTCATCGCAACCGGCGACGTCGGCAAACGTTACCTTGTCCCGATCACGCGTCAGCAGTTTCGCCCTGCTTTTGCCAAAGCTCATGGCCCCGCGTCCGGCCTGTTTTAGCTGACGAACAAATAGAAAATAAAGCAGCCCGATGATCAGCAAAAAGGGGATCACTTGGACCAAAATTGCGGACAACAGTGTTTGCGATTGTTGCTCCGCAAATTTCTTCGATTTCTGTAGCCGCTCCATGTTCGCGTCGGTTAGTCGGCCCGCTGCAACGAACTGATTCGTCTCCACGCCGCGCTCGCCCTTCAACTTTCGACTATCAACCAACTCGCCCTTGATCGACACCCAATCACGTCCACCTGAAGAATCCGGGCTAATCGTGCCTTTGGCTACCTCTCCCGCCTCCGCCCTGTCGATGACCTCTTGAATCGTTAGCTTGGCCGGACTTGTGGTAATACCGGGCGACCATACCAGCAAAGCTACGACAGCTGCGAATATCGCCAACCAGATGAAAAGGACCTTCGGCTGAAAACGTTCAGGCGGCAGGTTCTTAATGGGACGGCGGGGCTTTTTGTTATTTTCAACGTCAGACATTTCAAAGTGGACTGGATAAAGTAGAGTGATGTTCCCGCGCAATAAGTCAATTGGCTGCCGCGGAAAAGGCGGGCCCAATCCCACTGGTACCTCACCGCGCTTTTTGAACCTCCAACACACCTTTCCGAATGCGCGCGAACCGCAGTCGGCCCAAACTTTGACGCGTATCACGCCCCAGCTGGGTCGCCGCCAAAAGCCGTTCAAAGCCCTGCTTGGAGATCTCAACCGGTCTTGATTGCGCCGCTAGCCAACGATGCAACGCTCGCCTCACGATCGCCCGCGGCACTCCAATAAATTTCTGCAAATCCAACGATCGCTCAATCCCGTCAGGAAACAGTTGATCAAGCCAGTGCATCAATGCGTCGTCGTCCTCGGCCAAGAGCTCTCTTGACTGTGCTGCGCCAGCCACTGCATCCCGTTTTGAAGCTTCCGCCCAAACCGACAGGACGTCGTTCCGCACCCGGTTCCTAAAAAAAGTCCCTTCTTGGTTCGTCGCGTCCTCTCGCCAGTTTGCTCCAGCAGAGACTAAACCGGTTTGGATCGCTTCCTTTTTCAAGGTCAACATCGGCCGGAGGTGGATTCGGTGCTTCGGCAGGAAATGAATCGGTCTGGGCGCCGCCAATCCCGCCGTCCCACTCCCCCGGGCCAATCTCATTAAAAGCGTTTCGGCGATATCATCCTGCTGTTGCCCTAGCCAGAGAGCCGAGATGCGCCTCCGACCGAGCTCCCGTTGGAAAAATTCGAATCGCTGGGTTCGAGCCACCGCTTCACTTGGGGCTTTCGGCGGACGTGACCAATGCCCCCCGACAAAAACCACCCCAAGCCCCAAGCAAACGCTCTGACAAAAGAGTGCGTCATCCCGCGAAGCCTTTCCCCGCAATCGGTGATCGAAGTGCAGCACAAGCAGCCGTTGACGCTTTTCCGGCCAGTGCGCCCAAAGCAGCAACAACAGAGCGGTGGAGTCCGCGCCCCCCGAAAGCGCCACGGCCCATCGCTCGCGGGCTGGCCGGCTATTTGCCCAAACCAAAACCTCCGGGTGCAAGCGCTCCCGCGGGATCAACTGCCCCAGCCTCATCGCGACTGCCGGCCAGTCGATCGGGTGACGCTTCATTTATTAGTGAACTCCCGTCGGCCCAATCCACCGGTAGGTGCGAATCAGGTAAAACTCAGGTACTCTTTGCCAAAATAGGGAACCAAAGGCGCCGGAATCCTGACCCGCCCATCCGGCTGCAGATTGTTCTCAAGCAGCGCCGCCAACACCCGAGGCACAGCCAGACCGGAACCATTGATCGTATGGACAAGTTCGGGCTTTCCAGTGTCCTTAGCCCGAAAGCGAATCTGCGCCCGTCGCGCTTGGAACGCCTCGAAATTTGAGCAACTTGATACCTCGAGCCAGCGCTTCTGACCCGCCGCCCAAACTTCAAGATCGTATTTTTTGGCCTGAGCAAAGCCCACGTCACCCCCGCACATCAACAGCACTCGATAGGGCAACTCCAGTTTCTGCAACAATCGCTCCGCATCGCCGCGCAACTTGTCCAACTCGTCATAGCTCGTTGCCGGATGCACCCATTTCAGCAATTCCACTTTGTCGAATTGGTGCAGACGATTCAAACCGCGCACATCCTTACCGTAACTGCCTGCCTCGCGTCTAAAACAGGGCGTATAGGCGCAGCGATAAATCGGGAGCATGCTTTCATCTACGATCTCGTCCCGGAAAAAATTCGTCAACGGAACCTCTGCCGTCGGGACCGCATAAAGCGGGTCGGAAGTCTCATACATTTGCCCCTCCTTATCGGGCAGTTGTCCCGTCGCCGTCGCGCTCGCCGCGTTCACAAAGATCGGAGGGGAAACCTCGGTGTAGCCGGCTCTCACATCTTCATCTAAAAAGAATTGCAGCAGTGCCCGCACGATCCGCGCCCCATCTCCGACATAAAACGGAAACCCCGCTCCCGTCACCTTCGCGCCGCGCGCAAAATCAAAGAGCCGTTCAAACCCCGCGATTTCCCAGTGCGGCACCGCGTGCCCGGAGACGGATGAGATATCACCATGCGTTGAAAAGGTTACATTCTCTTCAGGCGTCCGACCTTCAGGCACGCTCCCATGGGGCAGATTCGGCAAAGATAACATCGCCACCCGGACCTTCTCCTCGGCGTCCTTTAACTGAACTTCCTTCTCTTTCACTTGGCTCGAGACCGCCTTCATTTCCTGCACCTTGGCGATAAACTCCGGCGAGCCTTTGGGCAAGGACGCCATGGCCGTATTCGCCGCTTTTTGGGTCGAACGCAGCAGCTCGACTTCCTGCAGCAGCGTCCGCCACGCAGCGTCGACCGCCAGCACCGCATCGAGATCCACCGACAGGTGTTTCTTGGCAAGCGCGGCACGAACAAGTTCAGGAGTTTCGCGAATCAACTTTGGGTCGAGCATGGAGAAAAATGAAAAAAGTCCGAGCGACGTCCTATTTGGAGAACCGTGAGCGGGCACGTTCGAGCCGGCCATAAACATCCTTGGCCGGCAGTAATTTCAAATCACCCACCGGCGCCTGAACCACAAAATTGGTCGGACCATTTAACGGATACGGGCCAAACAAACGCGGATCGGTCGGGCCAAAAATGCCCATCGTGCGCACGCCTTGGGCCGCGGCCAAATGCATCGGGCCGCTGTCGTTGGTGATCACCCACTCCGCCCGTCGAATGAGCGCAGGCAATGAAACCAAACTCGTGTTCCCCGTGAGATTCAAAAACTGTGCGGCCGAAAACGAATTCCGATCCGGCAGGTAATTGCTGCCTGCCCAGACCACTTTGCGCGAGCGATCTTCCTTCAGCAGCAGCTCGGTCAGCTGCTTGAATCCGCCCCAACGCTTCTCAACCCGGCGACTGTCGGGAAACATCAGAACCGGCTTTGCGCCCCCCCGACCATCCGTGAACTTCAAATTCAAGCTCTCCGCTTCACGGAATTTAAGGATGCCGCTCAGCTCCGGTTTCACCCCGAGGACTGGACAAAATTGCAGAAGAATATCGATCGCATGGCTGCGGCGACCGTCCGGCGGTAGCGGCACCTTTTCGTCGTAAAAGATTCCGGCCATCTCCCGAGCATCCGTGCGTCCAACCTTTTTTTTGGCCAGCGCCCGCGACGTCATCAGGCCCGTGCGCAGCAAACCCTGAAAATCGAAAACGTAATCGAACTTTGTCTTCCTCACCTCGGCCATCAGCTTAAGAAACGCCTTGGCTCCTCCCGCGCGCTCGAACACGAAAACCTCGTCCACCGCTTCACATACCTTAACGAGCGGGGCGAACATCTCGCGCACGATCCAAGAAATTCTCAGATCGGACCGATGCGCCTTTAGCGTCGTCGCGACCTGCAGGCCGTGGACGATATCGCCCAACGACGAAGGCTTGATGATGAGAAGTTCGGTCATGCGTGAGGCGGCGAAGGCAAAGAGAATCTGCTTTTAACCGCGCGAGGGTTACGTTTGATGGCGTTTCCCGGCCAAATTCAAAGCCAAATCCCGCACGCGTGCTCACTCTTCTGCTCAAGACTCTCGGTTGGCTCGCTGCCCACTGCCCCGAATCGATCTTACACCCCTTTTCCGCGGTGCTTGGCGATGCCGTTTTTTTTGGCCTCCCACGGAGACGTCGGCTCGCGTTGTCGAATCTCCACCACGCTTTCCCCGAACGCTCCGAAACGTGGCATCGAGCGACCGCCCGCGAGAGCTTCCGTCGTCTGGTTGAAACCGGACTGCTTTCGCTCGCGACCCCTTTTTTGAGCGAATCTCGGCTGCGGACGATCGTCTCCGTCTCTCCTTCTTTGCTCGAAGCCTACGCTCAACACCGCCGGGAACCCGCCGCCACGCTCATCTGCTCCCCTCATATTGCGTACTGGGAGGCCCAGACGGCCAAACCCCTTTTGATTCCTGGGCCGTTCCCCGAATTTGGCATTATCTTTCGGCCGCTCGACAACCCGACGGCCAACGCCTTCGTCGTCGGTTCGCGCGAACGCTTCGGGATGAAACTGCTCTCCCGCAAGACCGGCTTTGCCGAGGCTTTGAAGATTCTTCGCCGCCAGGGCTTCGTGGGCGTCCTCTTCGATCAGAATGCTGGCCTGCAAGGCGCCCTAACTACCCTCTTCGGTCGCGTTTGTTCCACCACGGAACTCCCCGGGCTCATGGCCGAAAAATTCTCCGCCCGCGTTTTTGGAATCTATCCACGTCGGCTCGGATTCTGGCAGGTCGAGATTGGCTGTGCCCCCATCGCCCACGACAACAGCAGCACCGGGGTCACCCTCGCGCTCAACCGTTGGCTGGAGAATTTACTGAGGGGCGATTCCGATTTGTGTGCGTCTTGGCTTTGGTCCCACGATCGATGGCGCAATCAGGACATGCCGTCGCAGCGGTTCCGCCTCGCCGCCAAACGCGACCTGCTCAAAGCCGACCTGGCGGCGCGTAACTTGAGCGACCTCCCCCGCCGGACCCGCATTTTCGTGCGCTTGCCCAATTGGCTTGGCGACGTGGTCATGGCCCTGCCCCTGCTCCGCGCGTTACGCGTTTCGCGGCCCGACGCCGAACTCACATTCATCGCCGCGCCCGCGCTCCTTCCATTGATTCGCGAGTGGGCGATCGCCGATCATCTCGAAGGCCTGCCCAAACGCGGTTTCGGCTACTTCCTGCATTTCTGGCGTCTCCGCAGTCGACACCCTGACGTCGTCTTGCTCCTCACCCATTCGTTTCGCGGCGACTTGGAAGCATGGCTGACGTGCAGTCCGCAACGCTTTGGGCTCGTGCGCCCCGGTCGTCGCCGTCCCCTTTTGTCCCACGCTTATCGGCCTTCCGCTGACCTTGATGAGGCCAGTCATCACCAAACCGCTCTTTGGGAAAACATGTTCCGCCATTTCGGCCTCGAAGCTCAACCCGACCGGTCTCCCGTTCTTGCTCGGCGGGATCATCCGGAACCCACCATCGGGTTGATTCCGGGATCGGAAAACAACCCCGAAAAACGCTGGCCGGTTCTCCACTGGCGTGCCCTGATCGCCGGTTTGCCTGAGCAGAAGTTCGTGCTTTACGGCACCCCGCGCGACGCGGCCATCACCGCCGAAATCGCCCGAGGATTTCCGTCGGGCCGAGTTGAAGATCTTGCCGGCCGAACGGACCTTGTCACTTACGCCGCGCACCTTCGCCATCGCCGCCTGCTTGTCGCTAATGACACGGGCGGCATGCATCTCGCCAACGCCCTAGGCGTGCCGCTCATCGCCCTGTTCGGACCGACTAACCCTCTTCGCACCGGCCCAATTTTTTCAGCGCCGACCCGCGTTCTACAACCACCGGGTTGCCCGCCGACCGGCGGAGGTTCACTCCTCAATCTTGACCCGACCACCGTCATCGTCGCGGTCCGGGAGTTGATCTCAACAGCTCGCTCCGGAGCAGTTTGACTCGGCTCCCAACTCCAACCACTCCTCCCACGCGTGCCCCTCCTCTCCGTCCACGATCTTCGCACCTACTTCCACACCCGCAACGGCATCTACCGCGCCGTCGATGGCGTCAGCTTCAGTATCGAACGAGGCGAGACGCTCGGTATCGTCGGCGAATCCGGCTCCGGTAAATCCGTTACTTGTTACTCCATCATGGGCCTCATTCCGCAGCCCCCGGGTCGCATTATGAGCGGCACGGCGATGTTTGACGGCGTGGACCTCCTGCATTGCTCGCCGGCGGAAGCCCGAGCGATCCGCGGCAAGCGCGTCGCCATGATTTTCCAAGATCCGATGACCTCGCTAAATCCCTACTTGCGGGTCAGCGAACAACTCATCGAGCCGCTTCTCATTCACGAAAAGATTTCCCGGCGCGATGCCCTCAGCCGCGCCATCGCGATGCTTGATGCCGTCGGCATCAACGACGCGGCCAAGCGTATCCATTTTTACCCGCACGAATTCTCCGGCGGCATGAGACAGCGCGTAATGATCGCCATGGCGCTCATCACCAAACCCGAGGTTCTTATCGCCGACGAACCGACCACCGCCCTCGATGTCACGGTGCAGGCGCAGATTCTCGAGCTGATCAAAAAAATGCAGCAGGAACTGGGCATGGCGGTTGTGTTCATCACGCATGATCTCGGGGTTGTCTCCGGTCTCTGCGACCGCGTCCAAGTTATGTATGCCGGTCGCATCGTCGAAACCGCCGACACGCGCACTCTCTTTCATGCGCCGCGCCATCCCTACACGCGCGCCCTGCAACGCTCGATCCCCGCGCTCCAGTCCAAGGGCGTGGAACTTTACACCATCCCGGGCCTCCCCCCCGATGTCTCGAAGACGATTCCCGGCTGCGCTTTTGCTCCGCGTTGCGAATTCGCCAGCGCCCGTTGCACTGGCGGCATCCCCGAACTGACCGCCTTCTCGCCCACCCATTCTCATGCCTGCCTCCGCGTGCAAGCCGGCGAGATCTGATTTTTCTCTTACCCAACCGACTATTAGAATTTCCGATCGAGAACTATGTCCGACACGATTCTCCAGCTCACCGACGTCAAGACCCACTTTCCGATTACGCAGGGATTCCTGCTCAAGCGGCACATTGGAACCGTCAAGGCCGTGGACGGAGTCAATCTCACGGTTCGTCGGGGCGAGGTGCTCGGCCTAGTCGGTGAATCTGGCTGCGGCAAATCCACTCTTGCCCGGACGATCCTGCAACTTGTCCCCACCACCGGCGGAACGGTCGTTCTAAACGGTCGTAACCTCGCTGATTCGTCCGCCCGTGAATTGCTCGCCGCCCGCCGAGACTTGCAGATGGTTTTTCAAGACCCCTATGCTTCGCTCAACCCGCGCATGACGGTCTTCGCGACCCTAGCCGAGCCGTTATTCGTCCATGGCGTCTGCCCACCCGGAGAGGTTCCGGCGCGAGTCGCCGAACTCATGCGCATCGTCGGCCTTGCCCCGCGCTTCATGCAAAAGTATCCGCATGAGTTTTCCGGCGGACAACGCCAACGCATCGCTATCGCCCGCGCCCTCGCCCTCAAGCCCAAGGTGATCGTCGCCGACGAACCCGTTTCTGCCCTCGATGTGTCCATTCAGGCTCAAATCCTGAATCTCCTCGCCCAGCTGACGAAGCAGATGAACCTCACCCTCATCTTCATCGCTCACGATCTATCCGTCGTAAAACACATCTCGGACCGGATAGCCGTCATGTATTTAGGCAAGATCGTCGAACTCGGATTGGCCGCCGATGTGATTGACCGTCCGCGCCACCCCTACACCCGTGCCCTCGTCAGCGCGATTCCGACGCCCAACCCAGACATTGAGCGCACCCGCCAACGGATCGTTCTCGCCGGCGATCCCCCGTCTCCGATCAATCCGCCCTCCGGTTGCGCTTTTCACCCCCGCTGTGCTTACGCCCGCGCCGAGTGCAAAAATGCGGTTCCCCCGCTCGTCGCCGATTCACCTGATCGTGAGGTCGCCTGTGTCCGCCTCTCCGAGATCAGTTAGCTACCCTACTCGCATCATTCGTTAAGGTTTACTTCGGTCTGCCTACAGGAACGATCTATAACCATGAGGCCGGGCCAAATGCGCCCCTTGAATCGGGCGAACCCCACGCCGCTGACCGCGCCTCAAAAACAGCCGGACGCGACCCGAGCCGTTTAACGCCACGCTCTCCCCGCTCATTCGGATCATCAAGCTCTGCACCCTCCTGCTGAAGCTTTTCGTCGGTCTGACCATCGTGACGTTAATGCTGTTTTACGACCTCAGCAGCTCGAATCCGATGGTGGCGGCAAAAATGAACAGCAAAGCGGCCTCACCCCGTTCAAAACCGTGAACGAGGTTTTGGCGATGCCCGCCAAAGTCATGGGCAAGACCAAGGACGTGGTCGCTTCCAACGATGAACGCGTCACCGATTTGGACCACGTCATCCGTCTTTCAGAGGGTAATGAGAAGAAGCGATCCCGCGCCCAAGGCCTAGCCTCTTCGTCCTCCGCTCCCAATCACCGACGCCGTACCCGGTCCTGCCGCTACCGCTGCCGCCAATGCTCCGACTAATGCCATCGGCCAAATCTTCGCCCTCCCCGGGCAAGTCATCGGCCAAACCAAAGCTGTGATGGAAAAAACAATTCCCGAACGGGTGTCCTTGACGGAGTGTTCATGACATGGGTCATGAACGTAAAAATCAGCAGCATCTTCCCGGGCAATCCGGGCCGGGGAATACTCAATGACCGGCTCACCCGCGCAGGAGATCCCGCCCACGTGCACCCAGAAATCACCTTCGTCGGCCTCGATGCCGAACCTCGGCTTTTGCTCTTCCGCGACAAAGCCGGCGCCAGCGTCGCGCGCGGTTACCGAGTCGGCACCGTGGCCGCAATCGGCAAACCCACTTGGCGCAACGCCTCGTAGGTTCCAATGCCTGCAGCCGTACTAAGATTAAGCGAACGAAGCGCACCATTGGCGTGGGGAATCGTGGCGCGAAACTCTTCGCCCAACTCCTCGTGCAGCCATGTCGGAGCTCCGGCACTCTCGCTTCCGAAAACCAAACCATCATCACTCGCAAAATTTACGTTCCAAAAGCTCCGCGTCGTCTTGGTCGTAAACAGCCAAAGTCGTCTTGGCGCCACCGGACTGTTGCGAAATGTCTTCCAGTCTTGGTGCTCGTGCACATCCAGCGATTTCCAGTAATCCATCCCCGCCCGTCGTAAATTCCGATCATTGATCACAAATCCAAGCGGGTGGATCAGGTGAAGCCTTGAACAAGTAAGAGCACACATCCGACCGATATTTCCGGTATTTTGAGGGATCTCTGGTTGAAAAAGCACCACATGGATCATGCGTCGAATCTCACGGCCAAAAAAGCGGGATGCAAGCGTCACACGGGTTGCCTTTCACGGTCACGATGCCCCCGTTTTGAATACCGCTCGTAAACTCCGCCCCTCAAAAAACTAGGGTTATCGTCGATGGCGAAAAGTCTTACGCGGACTTCATAACGCAGTTGCTCAAAGACAATCTCGATTGCGACGTTCGCGTCTACTACCGCCCCGCGGACGCCCTCGCAGCGATCGCCGAGTTTAGCCCGCAGGCAATCGTGAGCGATTACTACATGCCGAAAATCAACAGATTCGACTTTATCCGGCGCGCCAGCGCCGTGCTCCGGGAGACTGCGTTCGTCCTGATCACAAAGCACAACATGTCGGCCTCGCTGGACGAGATCGCCAGCTTGCCCGCGATCAAAAGTCACCTCTCAAAACCGTTCGGATGGCGCCAATTGGCGGTTGAGATTCTCGGCGTCTGGCCCAACAGCAATTCCCCCAAGCTTCGGAGCGGCGCTTCACTCAACACGTAAACCTTCGTTATCCGCGGCCAGCCTACGTACGTCGCTAGCGACACCCGCAGCCAAAAATGCTTCAGACATAGCCGCTCCCACTCGGGCCGAATCATCGACCGTTGTCATACATAATACGCTGGATCCGCTTCCACTGAGCCAACCCGTGAACGCTCCCGCCGCTTTTCCCGCCGCGATCGCCGCACGGGCTCCGGGAATCTTCGGTAGACGATACGGTTCGTGCATAAAATCCCCTGCGGCCGCACTCAATCGACCATAGTCACCTGAAGAAATAGCGGCGACAAAATAGGCCGCACTGTTGATACTTCGTACCGCGTCGGTGTATGGCAAAAATCCGGGAAGAGCTCCGCGTGATTCCTTGGTCAGCAACTCGATCTGCGGAGAGACGACAACGAAGACCAAATGCGAAGGAATCGAAAATCGGATCGCATCAAGATAGCTGCCAGTCGTCGGATCGCACCGTGCCACGCAAAATCCACCCAAGATACCTGCGCTTGCGTTATCCGGATGGCCTTCGATCTCCGTGGCCACCCGCACCAAACCGTCGCGATCAAGCCCGGTGCGATGTAGCGCGTTGAGCCCCCCCAGCACTCCAGCAATCACCGTCACGCTTGAGCCCAGTCCACGTGCCAGCGGAACTTCGGCGCTAATGTGATAAGAAAAACCTTCGGACGCTCGACCCGTCGTCCGGAAAAAAGCCGCCGCGGTTTCACTCACCATCGTTTGCGCGCGGCGGTCATCGGGCGAGGCCGGCACGGCATCCACCCCTTCGGCGGGTGAAATCGAAACCCGATTATAAATTTGCAGCGCCAAACCGAGCGTATCGAACCCCGCCCCACAATTTGAGGTGCTTCCTGGGACTCGGACCGTGAAAGTTTCCGCCGGCGAAGACATCAACGTCGAATTTTAAGCACTTGGCTCAACTCACGCTCTTCCACTTTTTGCTTAAGCGTTTCTCGCTTGTCGTGATTCTGCTTACCCGTGCAAAGACCTACTTCTACTTTGACCAAGGCTTCCTTAAAATACATCCGAAGCGGCACCAACGCACGACCTCCCGCATCAAGCGCTTGGGAAATCTTCCGGAGCTGATGCCGGTGCAGCAAAAGTTTCCTCGTCCGTTTGGCCTCGTGGTTGTGCAGGTTTCCAAACGCATAGAGTTCGATGTGCGCGTTGTGCATCCATAGCTCCCCGTTTGTCATCCGGCCAAACGCGTCGGAAATTTGCGCCCGCCCGGCTCGGATCGACTTAACCTCGGTTCCGCGAAGCTGCACGCCCGCCTCGAAGCGCTCGTCCACGAAATAGTCCCGGAGCGCCTTGGCGTTCCGAATTTCAGTAAACCGAGTAGAATCTTTCTTTTTTGCGGACATACCGTTCGACACAAACCCGCACAAAAAAGGCGGCACCGGCAACTGCGGGCCGCCTTTGAAAGGTGTGAGCGTGGACCTATAATCAGGTTACGATGGTTTCGTAGCTGATCTTCTCCTCAATGATTTCGCGGAGCGCGGTATCCTCAGGCGAAAGCTTTTCGAGGGACTCCACCAACGGGCGGTTGCCGCGCTTAAGCTGTTTGACACGAAGGGAAACTAAATTGATCAACACATTCGGATCGGTGATTTTTGCAGCGGCTTGTTTGATGTAATCGTCTCTCATAGCGAAAAGTTAAAACAGTGTTAAAACCGGCAGAAAGGAGTTCGACCAGATCAGCGTCAAGGTGGAATTTCCAAGACCAAGCTCAGTAGCCAAGAGCTGAGTTTGTGCGCCGAGGATCCGCGAAGCCGGTTAGAGTCCCGTCTGCGTTGAACTCAATCGCATTGATTCCACCAAAATATTGGCCACGGCCCGCGACTTCCGGCGTTTCATAACGCCATCCTAGGCTCGTGAGGCCCGCTCCAGTCTCCGGTGGCAACGATTTCTCCGCCGAAAACAGATCCGGCTCCCCCTCCTTGGTTGCCGCGCTGAAATGGAAGCGAGAGTCTCCGATCGCCTCGGCCAAGGGGCGATTGAGTGCCAGCCGGTCCAACAATACTTGAAGCATCGCAGTTGGAATTCGAGCTGCGCCTGGCAAACCCAGCGCGAGCACGGGCTTGGCCGCTTTCGTCACAATCGTCGGTGAAATGGTGCTTCGCGGTCGTTTGCCCGGCGCGACGAAATTCGGGCTTCTCCGGTCATTATACGCAAAATTGCTCATCGAGTTATTCATGACCACGCCTGTGCCCGGAGGAACGACCCCGGCGCCAAAGTGCAAACTCTGGGACTGCGTTGCACAAACGATGTTACCTTGGCTGTCCGCGACCACAAAGTGCGTCGTCGCGGCCGCGCTGTCTTCGTAGGCCTCTGGTTCTTCAGCCCACGCGATCCGTAGCTCTGGACTCGGCCAGCCGCTCGCCGCCGACTTCCGCGCTGACGAAAAAATCTGATGTTGAAGCTGCTTGATCGAATTCGCCGCCACCAGCCGCTCGAATTCAAAACGAGCACTTTCAACATCGGCGATTGTTCGAGAAATTGCCGGCGCCACCACTCGCCACACACGACCCACCAGATCAAGATTGGCGGGCGTTCGAAGCCGTTCACCCGAAAACTGCGTTTCCTCCAGCACCTTCATGATCGTAAAAAAAATCGCGGGTCCGGTAGCGGGCGGCGGAGCGGCCCAAAGCTGATAGCCGCGGAAATCCAGACTTAGAGGCTCGGTGATGCGCGCCTCATAGTTTTCCAAATCCGTTCGCTGCAGGATGCCGCCGCCCGCTTCAGAGGCGGCCAAAATCGCATCGGCGACCGGACCACGGTAAAATCCATCACGACCGTGGACGGCCATAAGCTCCATCGTTCTTGCCAAATCCTCGTTCTTCAGCCGTGTGCCGACAGCAGGCAGATTTCCTCCGGGCAAGTAAAGGCGCGCCAACTCGCTGTCACCCCGACGCAACTTCGTGACTTGCTCGAGAAACGCGTCCTGCGACTGGGGCAGAATTTCAAACCCAACCCGGGCGAGCCGCACCGCAGGTAAAACCGTCTCCGACCAGCGCATCGAGCCCCAGCGCTGATGGGCGAGCCAAAGCCCCGCCGGCAAACCTGGCACGCACACGGAGCCGTAACCGTAACGCCGATCATCCTCCGGGCGCGTCCGAAATTGCTCCACGGCAAACCCGGTCCCGGCGGCGTCCAACCCTTCCACCACGTGGACCCGTTCCGACTTGGCCTCGAAAAAAAGCAGTATCAACTTCCCTCCGAGTCCCGATCCAAAAGGCTCGGCCACGCCGAGAGCGAGCGAGGTCGCAACCGCTGCGTCGATCGCGTTTCCACCCGCGCGCAACACATCCAGACCGGCCGCCGCCGCCTGTGGATGACCCGCGACAACGACTCCGTTGCGCGCGCTCGCAGTGCCGACCGATACGGGCACCTCGGCCGCGGTCAACGCCACTACCAAGCAGAGCAAAAAACTGATCACGCGCGCGATGGACTTCATTTCTTTTGCAAGATTCGACGACCAACCAAACACACGCGAAGAGAAAATAAAAAAGCGGGACGAAAATCGTCCCGCTTTAGTCACGCAGCTGAAATCTTGATTCGAAAATTGGCCTCAGGGGCCGGATCTACGAAAATTTCCTGCGGCAAAAAACCGACGCCGTTACTTCTTCTTGGCGGCGGGCTTCTTCTTTGCGACGGCTTTGACCGGCTTTTTCGACGCTGGGGACTTTGTGGATTTTTTGGCCATGACACCAAACTCGACATATTTCTTTCAGATGGCACGCAAAATTTTCCATCTTGTTGCAGATTTGTTTCGAGCCATTGCCGCTCTGCCCGCAGCGAAAATATGCTGCCGCAAACAGCCGCGATCTACCCTCTCGGTTTTACTGTTTCAACGCTGCGCAGAAACGTGCGATGCGCGTCACTCCCTTTTGAATCACTTCATCACTCGTGGCATAACTGAGACGCAGATAACCTTCGGCGCCAAACGCGCTGCCAGGGATAACCCCGACTTTCTCCGCTTCGAGCAGCCGTGCGCAAAAATCGGCGTCCTTGAGACCGAAGCTCGAAATATTTGGGAAGAGATAAAAGGCTCCCTCTGCGAGCAGACAGCTGATCCCCGCGATTTTGTTTAACTCGGCGTGCAAGAGTTTCCGGCGCCGGTCGAAGGCGGTCATCATCAGCTTGAGCGCCGCCGCTGTTTTTTCCTTCTCTCGCAGCGCAGCGAGAGCACCATACTGGGCGAAGGTCGTCACGTTGGACGACATTTGGCTCTGCAATTCAGAGATCGCCTTTGCGATCGGAAGCGGCGCCACGGTCGTGCCGATGCGCCAGCCGGTCATCGCGTAGGTTTTTGAAAAACCAGCGACAAGAATTGTGCGGGCCCGCGCCGCCTCGCTGAGCGTCGCCACGCAGGTTGGGCGAGCATTATCATAGACCAAGTGCTCATACATCTCATCGGAAAGGATGTAGAGATTGTGCTTCACCGCGACCGCCACAATCGCCTCGAGCTCGCCCCGCGAATAAACCGCACCTGTCGGATTCGACGGCGAGTTGAGGATCACGAGCTTGGTCTTTGGCGTAATTGCAGCCTCGAGCATCGCAGGCGTGAGGCGGAATCCAGTCCGATCATCGGCCAGCACGAATTTCGGCGTCGCACCTGCGAGCTTCACCATCTCCGGATAGCTCACCCAATAAGGCGCTGGCACGATGACTTCATCGCCCGGCGAACACACCGCCAATACACCTAGGTAGCAGTTGAACTTGCCGCCGGGCGAAACAATCACCTGCTCCGGCGCCGCAGCGAAACCATACTCAGCCGCATAACGGTCGACGATGGCTTTTCGCAGTTCCGGGATACCGGGCGTTGGCGCATACTTTGTTTTACCCGCCCGCAAGGCAACGATCGCCGCCTCTTTGATGTGTTCCGGGGTATCGAAATCAGGTTCACCCGCAGCGAAATTACACACATCCTCGCCCGCAGCTTGGAGCCCTTTCGTTTTTGCATCAATCGCGAGGGTCGGCGAAGGCGACACGTTTTGGGACCAAGTGGACAGTGGCAATGGAGTCGAATGCATTGGCGTAAGTCTCGAACTAAAGGGAAATCAACCGCGCAATTGCAAGCTTCGCACAGGTTCGCGCCGCAGCCGCCGACCACCCCAAAAAGCGATCAAGCCGCCGATTTTTGGCCAGGGCCACGGCCGGACTTACGATCAAGCGCCTCGATTGCCTGTCGGAGAACCTCGCCCACGCTGGCCCGCTTCTGTCGGGCCACCCGTCTGAGTCGGGCGCGGTCCTCGCTGCTCACGCGCACAGAGATCTGCCGGCCCGCCTTGGTCTCAGGTTGGAAACTGGAGAAATCAAAATGCGCGAGAGCGAGCCGCACCACCTCGCTCACCGATTTCAGCCTTCGCTTGGTCCGAATCGAATCGATTTTGGTGCAAAGTGCCTCCGGCAAATCGAAGGTTAGCGGAGCTGGAGCTGGACGGGAACACGTAGCCATAGGGTGAGGGTATGACGAAAGATGCCCGAAACAAACCGTTCAGCACCTCTGCCGCAATCTCAAACCACCTGTGCAGTGCAACGCATCACCCATTCATAGGCTTCACCCGGAGAAGCTACCGCTCGCCACGCCTGTGAGGCCACAGCCGGCTGAGCCTCCCGAGCCTGACTGATCAAAATTGTATCCACGTTCGCGCCGACGCCGCCCAAGACATCAACGTCGGCATCACCGACGTAGAGAGCATGCGCGGCCGGCACGTCGAGTTGCCTCAATAACTCAACCAGTCCGGCCGAATCCGGTTTGTGCGAATCGAGGTCGTCACCGCAAACGATCGACTCGAAGCGGGTCCTCAGCCCGTGGAGATTCAGGAGAAACTCCGTGCTAAGTCGGTCCCGGCCGGTCCAGACGCCCATTTGAATGCCCCGCTTTGCCAGAACATCCAACAGCGCCACCGCCCCCGCAAAGGGCTCAATTTGATGTTGGTTCTCCAAATTATAATCGTGCAGTCGGCGCAGCGCGGCAGGCACCTGCTTCGGATCCGCAACCATATCGCCAAATATTTTTTCGGGCGGACCGCCCAAAGTCGCAAACATTGCCATTGTTGGCCGTCCGCCGAAAGGGGCCACCGCATGGGTGAATGCCCTCAAAACCAGCGGTAGGCTGTCCAGCAACGTGCCATCAAGATCGAAAACTACCGCGCGCGTGGGATGCCCTCGACTCATGGCGCAAACCGCACCAGCCGGCTGGCCGGCGGCGGCGCTACATCGTCGCTCAGACGAGCCGGTTCAAATAGCCCAGCTGAGAATTCCAAACTCAAACCGGCTGCAGTCACCAGAAACCGAGTTTTGTCGCGCGTGCTTTCGTTTCTCAGATCGATTGACTTGAGCATCCACTGCTCGCCGACCTTCTTGAGTTCTCCGAGCGAGAATGACGTCAGAATTCGTCCACTGGCGTCCAACCGTTCCGCCTGCATCAGGACATTGAACTGCGTGTCGAGATAGGCGCGGACGAGGGCCACTTCAGGGTGCGCCCGGGCAAACGTCACGGGCGGGCGAAAAACAAATGTATGCGCCGGCCGACCGCGCACGCGATCAATCCGCGTCAGCTCAAAATTCGGCCAATAAAGATACGGCATCAGAAGATCAAACGCACTTAGATTTATACCCGGTAGTAATGGCGTGAGTAATTCCTCGGCAGGTAACGGTAAGGCCTGTCCATCGACCAATCGCCAAACGGCGGCAGGCGATCCGTTTTGCAGCAGCCAGCGGAACATTCGACCGGCAGCATCTTTCATCTGCACTCGGCTCACAGCCCCCTGATCGTTACGCGAACTCCAAAGCTGGCCCTTGAAAACGGTCCCCTCGCCGCGGCGCGGAAAAAAGTGGAGCTCAAACTCCACAAAATAATCACCCGAAGGGCCGGAGCTCCTAAATCTCTCGAGCAAAACCCGCGCAGCGGCCGCATCGGGCTTACCAATTTGAGCGAGATCGGGCGGACGAGGAGAACCGGGTTGAGCGGACAACTGGGTTACGCATGCCGCAAACCATGCCGCACCCATAAAAAAAGCCCGCCAATGAAAGGCGGGCGTGAAATTTCCGAAAACTCCCATCGGTCAGGGATTCTTGGGCGCCTCGGAAGCCGTCGTGGTCGCCGGCGGCACCGCTACCGCAGATGGAACGGGCGACGCAGGAACACTGATCGTGGGGAGAGCATTGGTTGCAGCCGCCAACGCATGTTTCTGCTCATAGATCCGGCCAAGGTAGAGCGACAAAGTAAGCACGAAAAACATCACGGATGCATAAATCGTCGCTTTCGAAAGCATATTGCCCGTGTCCGCACCAAAGGCCGCTTCAGTCATACCACCACCCAATGCCGCGCCGACACCGCCATCAGATTTGGCCTTTTGGGCCAAAACAATCAGCACAAGGAAGATCGAGACAATGATAAGGAAGAAGGTGAGAATACCGAGGACGATGCTCATGGAAAAGAGAGAATAGATTCGGCCGGCAGGTCGTTTGTCAACCGCCGGCTTCGGCCGTAAATCAGACAGCCTGCCCTCCGAATTTGGAGAGTTTCAGCTCTGCGATCAACGCGCGTTAAGACTCAACGCCGAGCTTCTCCAGCAAACGCTGCAAGTCGTCGTTACCGCGATATTCAATGACAATACGGCCTTTTTTCGCCGTGTGCAGAACTGCCACGCGCGCCCCCAAGAACGACGTCAGCTTCTTTTCGATCCCAGTGACGGCCACCGCATCTTGGGTGGCGAGTTTGCGCGTTTTTGCCGGGGCCGACTTCGATCCCCCACCCGCCTTGAATGACTGGACGAGCTTTTCCGTGGTGCGGACGCTCAACCCTTCCTCAATCACCCGCCGGGCGAGGACGGTCCGATGCGCAACATCCTCGATGCCGAGGAGCACCTTGGCATGGCCGACACTAATGAGGCTTTTGGCAATGAAGCCTTGGATATCAGCGTCCAGAGCCAAGAGGCGCAATGAATTCGCCACCGATGCACGGCCTTTGCCGACGCGCTCGGCCGCAGTCTCCTGCGTCAGATCAAAATCACGAATCAAGCTGGCATAGCCGTGGGCCTCCTCGATCGCGTTTAAACCTTCCCGCTGCAAATTCTCGATCAGGCCGAGCGCAGCCGCCGAAGCGTTGCTCGCCTCCACGAGGCGGGCAGGGATCGTCTTGATTTTGAGCTGTTGAAAGGCCCGCCAGCGACGCTCACCCGCAATCAGTTCAAACTTGTCGCCCTGCCGCCGCACGACAATCGGCTGAAGCAAGCCCTCTGAACGGATGCTCTCGGCCAATTCTCCCAGCTGTTCAGCCGGAATCTCGCGGCGGGCTTGGTAGGGACTCGGGACTATAAGATTGACCAAAATCTCAAGATACCCGGGCACACCGGCAATTCCAGCGGGCGGCGATCCGACCGCCGGAGCAGCCACGGCAGCAAGGGCGGGAGTGGCCGACTTGGCGGCGGAAATGAGTCCGCCGAGACCTCGGCCAAGACGTGATTTGGGAGCGGCTGCCATATTATTTACCCCCAGATATAGGGATGAAGAGCGTCTGGCCAAGGTTGATTTTCGAAGGATCGGCCAACTTGTTTGAGTTGATAATGTCCTGCTGCTTGGCTCCGGTTTTTTTAGCGATCACGGCCAACGTGTCGCCTTTCTGCACGGTGTAGCTCACGCCTTCTTTCGGGAAATCATCAGAGAAATTGGTCGTCACCGCCGGCCGGGTCGCCTGGCTTTTTGCCAACGAATCCAGCGCCGCATTTGTCTGTTTTCCGAGTTTCTCCAACTGGACCGCAACCTGCGCCAACGTCTCGCTCCTCGAGGCCGCGACGGATGAGCGGATGATGCGATTCAAATCAGCGACGGCGTCATTTAAGTCGCTCACGGTTGCATAACTTTTGCTCACCGCGCTCTGACCCGACTTCAGCTCGCGATTCTCACGTTCCAATTGCTCTACCTTCAGAGCCAATTCACCGAGCCGCTGCGAAAGGCCACGCACGTCCTCGCGCAGATTCGCCAGCTCCACTTGGGAGAAACCCTGCGACCCAAGACCGAGCGCCACAAAGACCACAAAACACCGGCAACGGTTGAACATGAGCCTCAGGATGAAAAAGCCCCGGCCGGAAAACAAGCGGGTTGTGCGAAGAGAACGGATCAACGCCGAAAAGGGGCTGGTGCGACGAGCGGCGCAAGGGGTCTCGATTCGATCCGAACACCCGTGGGAATCGGGTAGCCCCGCAAAAATTCGCCCGCATCCAACATCCGTCCGCCAGCACGCTGCAATCGGCGTAGACGGAGAACGCCCCGGCCCGTCGCCAGCAAGAGGCCGGCCGAATCGGATCCCATGACTGAACCCGGAATCCCTCCTGCCTTGCCTTGGCCCCCGACCGCCTCGCCCGGAACATCGGCCAAACCAATCTTTACCAGCTCACCGTTGACCGAAATCGCACAGGTCGGCCACGGAAACAGGCCATTGATTCGTGCCGCGAGCACCGCCGCCGGCAATGCGAAGTCGAGGGCTCCATCGGCCTTTTCAAGGCGCCGGCAAAAGGTTGCCGCCGAGTGCTCCTGCTCGACAAACACCAGTCCACCGCTGGCCAGCCGCGGGAGGGCCCGCGCGACCAACGGCACGCAGGCCGCCGCCAATTTTCCCTCGACGTCTCCCGCCGTATCAAGCGCCCCAATGTTGACCAGCTCGGCATCGGCGAGCGGCCCGGCGTCAAGTTCCCGCACAATCCGCATCAGCGTGACGCCGGTCTCACCGTCACCGTTTGCAATCGCAGTCTGAATCGGCGACGCCCCGCGATACCTCGGCAACAACGAGGTGTGCAGGTTCAGCGTTCCCAGACGAGGGGTCGCGATGAACACCTCCCTAAATATGTGCCCATATGCCATCACGAGCGACAGATCCGGCTTGAGCGCAGCGAGCTCGGCCCGCGACGAGTCGTCCAGTTTCTCAGGCTGCAACACCGGCAAGGTGTGCGCCAAGGCCCACGTCTTGATCGCATTGGCGGTGATCTTTTGACCACGCCCGACCGGACGGTCGGGCTGGGTGAACACCGCCACAATCTCGGCCTGCAAGCGACCCGCCGCCGAATCAAACCAGTCGAGCAAGCGCAACGCGATCGCATCTGAGCCGAAGAAGACGATTCGGAGCGGTGCGGGTGAACTCATCGCTAAAGTGACGCCCAGTTGGCGAAGGACGCGGCTCAGTCCTCGAGCGTTTCGAGCTCGACCCGTCCAGCGCGCTTCTCCTCCGGACCGCGCTTATGCTGAGCCTTGGTTGTCGGGAAGGAGCTATTGCTGAAGGGCGCCGGCTCCCGTTTTTCTTTGCCGACGAGATCGAAATAGATCGGACAGCCCGCGAGATCGAATTGCTCGACCAATCCGGCCTCAAGATAACGCCGGTATTGCTCCGTGAGTTTTTCCTCGCGATTACAAAATAGCTTGATGCGAAACGGGCGCGTGCCCGTCTGCGTCGCGTAGTAGACCCGAAAACGTTTCCCGCCCACGGAGGGCGGCGGAGTGCGCTCGGCGAGATACGCGAGGTGCTGATTGAGCTTCGCGGTGGGCAATTTCTTATCGAGCGTGCGATTGAGCTTAACCGCCGCATTCAACATGCGGTCCACCTCGTAGCCGCTCATGGCCGAGACAAATATCAGCGGCGAACCCGGCGTGAAAAAGAGCCGATCAAACAGCGCCTTCTCATACTTTTCCCGATACTCGCGGGCATTTTTATACCCCGAGACTTTCAGATTTCCGCCGGTAAACATCTCCTGCACGAGGTCCCACTTATTGACGACAATCACGATCGGTTTTTTCTCTTTGATCGCCTCTCCGGCGATCGCCTTATCCTGCTGCGTCACGCCCTCCAGCGCGTCGAGCACGAGGAAAACGACATCGGCCCGCTGGATCGCATCGAGCGAACGCAGCCGCGAAAAATACTCGACCGGCGAGGCCAGCTTCGTCGCCGCCTTGATTCCCGCCGTATCGATGAGTTTAAACGGATACATCTCGCCATCGCGGCCCTTGAATTTAAACGGAAGCTCCACCGAATCGCGCGTGGTGCCAGGAATCGGGCTGACCACAAGTCGGTCGCTTTGCAGCAGATTGTTGCTCAACGAACTTTTACCCACATTCGGCCGGCCGATGAAGCAAAAGCAGAGGGGGTCGGCCGAGGTTTTGATGTGACTCGGATCGACTTCGGGCGCCGCGCCCAAACGCTCGAGGATGACCGCTCGCAGATCATTTTCACCGGTGCCATGCTCGGCCGACACGCGCGACGGCTCACCGAGACCAAGCGCATAGGCGCCGTCGAGCTGAACCTTCTCGTCATTAAAGTCGGCTTTGTTCACGACGAGCAGCACGTTTTTCTTCGACTTACGCAGCATCTTCGCGATGCGGTCGTCGAGGCCGGTCACGCCTTCGAGTCCATCGATCACGAACAAAATCAGGTCGGCAGAGGCGATGGCGAAATCCACCTGCTTCTCCGAGGCCTTGATTAAATCGACCGTCGATTCACCGCCCACAAGCCCCAACCCGCCCGTATCGAGCAAAGTAAACGCGCCCTCGCTGATCTCGGTCGAGATCACATCGCGCGTTACACCCGGCTGGTCATGGACAATGGAAATGCGTTTCCGCGCCAAGCGGTTAAAAAGACGACTTTTGCCGACATTGGGTCGGCCGACGATAGCAACGGTGCGGGACATAGAGAGAGTGCACGACGGAAGGGCAGCGGGAGCAAAGGAAGAATTTGGTTCTCCACCCTACCCCGCCGGCCGCCGAGGCGGATTATGCTTTGGGCTGCTGCACAAACCGCTCGATGCGGTCGCAGGCGACAATGAGCTGTTCGTAGCTTGTGGCAAAGCACGCGCGCACGTGTCCGATGCCGTTGTCGCCGAAAGCGCTGCCGGGGACGACCGCCACTTTCTGCTCGGTCAACAGACCGGCGGAAAATTCCTTCTCGGTGCGACCGGTGCCAGCGACGCTCGGGAACGCATAGAAACTGCCGCGCGGCGAGTGACACTTGAGCCCGATTTCGTTAAACCGGCGGACCACAAGATCGCGGCGGCGATGATACTGTTCACGCATTTTCAAGACATGGTCCCAGCCACGGGTGAGCGCTTCCAGCGCCGCCTCTTGGGCGATGATCGACGCGCAAAGCATCGTATATTGGTGCACCTTCATCATCGCATCGATGAGCACCGCCGGACCGCAGGCATAGCCGAGCCGCCAGCCGGTCATCGCAAACGCCTTTGAAAAGCCGTGCAGAAAAATCGTCCGCTCCACCATTCCGGGCAGGCTCGCGATACTGGTATGAGTCCCCTCGAAAGTGAGCTCCGAATAGATCTCGTCGCTGAGCACGAGCAGATCTTTTTCGCGGCAAAACGCTGCGATCGCTTCCAGTTGCACCCGGTCGCAGGTGCCACCCGTCGGATTGCAGGGCAGATTAAGCATTAGAATCTTGCAACCCGGTTGCCACGCCGACCGGAGGGCCTCAGCGGTCAGCGCGAAATTATCCCGTGCATAGGTCGGCACGCCGACGGCCTGCCCGTGCACCAGCGCGATACTAGGATGATAGGAAACGTAGCACGGCTGATGAAACATCACCTTGTCGCCGGGATTGCAGAAGGCCCGCAATGCCAGATCCAACGCCTCACTCACGCCCACCGTGACAATGACTTGGTCGTCCGGCCGGTAATCGACGCCGAAATGCTCGGTCACATACGTCGAAATCGCCCGACGCAACTCAATCAGTCCGAGGTTAGACGTGTAATAGGTCTTGCCGCGCTCGAGCGCAAAAATCGCCGCTTCGCGGATGTTCCAAGGCGTCACAAAATCGGGTTCACCCACCCCGAGCGAAATCACATCTTGGCCCTTCATTTTGGCGACCAGTTCAAAGAAATCGCGAATACCGCTCTTGGGCAGCGCGGCCACATGGCCGGCGACCCAGCGTTTGGAATCTGTGCTCATGGAAAAATCCTCCGATTAGGGCGTGATCGTGAGCCGCGTGGTGGAGGCCTCGCCGGTATCGAGCAGGAATCCCTGATCTTTGTAACAGCGGAGCATAAAATGGGTCGAGGTCGAGATGACGCCCTCAATCGTGGAGAGCTTCTCCGACACGAACGCCGCGACTTTTTGGAGCGACGCGCCCTTTACAAAAACGAGCAGATCGTAACCGCCCGACATAAGGTAACAAGACTCCACCTCGTCGAAGCGCGCGAGGCGTTCAGCGAGCCGGTTAAACCCGCCGCCGCGCTCCGGCGTGATCTTTACCTCGATCACTGCCCGCACGGTGGCAGCCGCTGCCGCCTCGTTGGAAAGATCGAGCACCGGACGCCAGCCGAGAAGGACTTTATCCTTCTTCAACTGCTCCAAGTGCCGTTCGACTTCGCTCAAGGACAAGTTCGCGACCTGCGCGATTTGCGCCGTCGTGAGATTGCCGCCTTCGAGTAACAGCTTAAGAACAGGGTTCATAGGGACGGCGTTTATCCGGCACCCCACCCGTTTTGACGAGGACGAAAATTGTCCCGCCTCCACCCTGCCACCGTTACTCGAAGCGGAGTTGCATCGCGTCCCCAACTTCACCCAGTCTTCCGTCTCCATGTTCGAATCTCTCACGGAAAAACTCGGCAGCGCGCTGCGCAATCTTCGCGGGGTCGGCAAACTCACGGAAGAAAACATGGCGGACGCGCTCAAGGAAGTGCGCACCGCCCTGCTCGCCGCCGACGTCCACTTCAAGGTCGCCCGCGACTTCGTCGAGCGGATCCAGACGGCCTGCGTCGGCCAAGAAGTGCTGAAGTCGGTCACACCCGGCCAGCAAGTGGTCAAAATCATCAACGATGAACTCGTGCAGTTGCTCGGCGAGGGGCAGACCACGCTCTCCCCTGCCCGCCCACTCAAGGTTCTGATGGTTGGTCTGCACGGCTCCGGCAAGACCACCTCCACCGCGAAGCTCGGCAAGCTGCTTAAAAAGCGCGGTTACAAACCCTTCGTTGTCGCCTGCGATATCTACCGTCCCGCCGCCATCGACCAACTTGAAATTCTCGCCAAGCAGGAAGAGCTTGGTTTCTACGCCGACCGTAGCTCCCGGGACGTCACGGCTATCGGCGCTGCGGCCCTCGCCGCCGCCGATGCGGCCGGCACGGATTGCATGATCTTCGACACCGCCGGCCGCCTTCAGATCGACACCGAGCTGATTGAAGAGGTAAAGAAACTCCGCGCCCGCGTTCAACCCGATGAGGTCTTCCTAGTAGCCGACGGCGCGCTCGGCCAAGAAGCCGTCAATGTAGCCAAGGCCTTTCACGACGCCCTCCAGCTAACCGGGCTGATTCTGACGAAGCTTGACGGCGGTGCCCGAGGCGGCGCGGCGCTTTCAATCAAGAGCATTACGGGCGTTCCGATTAAATTTGTCGGCACCGGGGAAAAAACCAGCGATTTCGATACGTTTTACCCCGACCGACTCGCGTCCCGTATCCTTGGCATGGGCGACGTCGTTTCCCTCGTCGAGCGGGCGCAGGAAAACATCGATCAAAAAGAAGCCGAGCGCATGGCCGAAAAGATGCGCAAGGCCGATTTCAACCTCGAAGATTTTCTAGCCCAGATGCAGCAGATCAAAAAAATGGGCTCCATGCAGAGTATCGTCGGGATGATGCCCGGCATGAGCGGGGTTCAACTACCCGACGATTCCGAACGCCAAATGGGCAAGACCGAGGCCATTATTCTTTCAATGACTTTGAAGGAGCGCCGAAAGCCCGATATTCTAAACGGTGGCCGGCGTCAGCGGATTGCCAACGGCGCAGGTGTAAGAATCGTCGAGGTAAACCAAGTGCTGAAGCAGTTTCAGCAGATGCAGAAGATGATGAAAATGATGAAAGGCGGCGGGGCTAAAAAGATGATGCGCCAGATGGAGGCAATGAAGGGCCGAGGCGGGTTTCCCGGCTTCTAAACCCAACAACCGTGACGGACTCCGTCTAACCGTGTGCTCACAAAAAAGCCGGCCTTTCCCGGCCGGCTTTTAAATGGGCGAAAAATCCCGTCGATTACTCGCGACGCGAATTAAGCAGGTAGAGCAGATACATCAGTGAGCTGACGAATGCGGCCACGTAGGTGAGAGCGGCTGCGTTCAGCGTGGCCGTGACTCCGGGCATTTCGTCCCGGTCGATGATACCGAGGCCAACCAACTCGACCCGGGCGCGACGACTTGCGTCAAATTCAACGGGCAAAGTCACAAACTGGAAAAACGCCAACACCGCGTAACAGAGAATCGCGATGTCGAGCATCAGGCCAGTGAGGCCGCTCGCGAGGAAAAATCCGGCGATCATCACGATCGGCAAGGCTCGCGTCACAATGTTGGTGGCGGGCACCAGAGCCATTCGCAGCTTGAGCATGGAGTAACCGATCTTGTGTTGGATGGCATGGCCCGCTTCGTGGGCGGCAACCCCGAGGGCTGCAAGACTGGTGCCGCGGTAATTTTCCTCCGAGAGCACGAGCCGCTTATTGATCGGGTCGTAGTGGTCGGTGAGGTGACCTTCGGTCGAGGCGATCTCGACGTCGGTGATGCCGGCGCGAGCCATCACAGCCTCGGCGGCCTCGCGCCCGGTGATCCGACCTCGCGAAGGAATCTGAGCGTTCTTGTTGTAAACGCTCGACACGCGCATCTGGGCGTAGAGCGAAAAAATCATCACCAAGCCAAGAAGAACCATAAAAACCCACGACGGCAAAAACGACGTCTGGTTGCCAATAAGGGCGAAGATTGAGGATGTTATCATAGTGATTTAGATGGATGCTCTCCCCAGAGGTTCCGGGGGAAGTCACCGCGTAACCGTATTGAAAACGCGTGAAATGCCAGTGCAATTCACGCGTTTGGAAATGAAATCGCGGCATTCCACCGCGAGTGGCGCCGGGTTACGCCAAGTCCGGCACATCCAGCCACCGCCGCTCAGCCCAAGACTGGAGGCCAAGCTCGGCGAGTTGCACGCCTCGGGCGCCTTCCAACAAATTCCAGGGGAAAGGATCGCCCTTCACCACGTGCTTCAGGAAGAGCTCCCACTGCACCTTGAATGCGTTATCAAACACGTCGTTCGTCGGCTGGGTGACCCAGCCGTCCGCGTATTTGATCGGGCTGTCGGTATCAGGACTCCAGACGCAACGCGGCGTCATCGAACCGTGCTGGATCACGCAATTGCGCAGGCCCGCGACGGCGCTGCCGTGGGTACCATCGACCTGCAAAGTGAGTAGATCATCGCGGCGCACCCGGACGACCCACGACGAGTTAAAGTGACAGATCACGCCGTTTTTCAGCTCGAATGTTGCATAAGCAGAATCGTCAGCGGTGCACTTGTAGGGCTTGCCCGCTTCATCCCAGCGTTGGGGGATGTGGGTGGCGCCGAGGCACGAGACCGACTTCACGTCGCCGAACAGATTCTGGATCACATACTGCCAATGGCACAGCATATCGACGATGATGCCACCGTCGTCTTCTTTGCGGTAATTCCAAGACGGGCGCTGCAATTTCTCGTTCTCCCCGGTGAAAACCCAATAACCGAATTCGCCGCGCACCGATAGAATCTTTCCGAAAAATCCGGTATCGATCAGATATTTTAGCTTGAGCAATCCCGGAAGCCAAAGCTTGTCCTGCACCACACCGTTCTTGAGGCCGGCCGCCGTCACTTCTTTGTAAAGCGCGAGCGCCTCGGCCGAAGTCGTCGCCGAGGGTTTCTCGCAGTAAATATGTTTCTTCGCCGCGATCGCCTTGCGCACGCCAATGGGGCGCTGCCCGGTCAGGGTTGCGTCGAAATAGACTTGGTTGCCAGCATCGGCGAGCGCGGCGTCCAGATTCGTGCTATAGCGCTTCACGCCCGCGCGCGCCGCCAAAGCGGCCAACTTAGACTCGCTGCGACCGATCAAAATTGGGTCGGGCATGATGACGTCGCCATCGGCGAGCTTGATGCCGCCCTGATCAATAATGGCCTTGATTGAGCGCAACAGGTGTTGGTTGGTGCCCATGCGCCCTGTGACGCCGTTCATGATAATGCCGACCTGGTGTGTGATCATAGTGATTGAAGGTTAAAGACTGGATCGTGAAGTGACATCCAACACCCTACGCCGATTCCGCCGCTTGCGTTAGCACAAAAGCGACGGATTGTAGCACAGAAACGACTTTCATGCATGCTTGGAGCCCTTTACTGATTCAGAAGATTGAAATTCACGCCTTGGGTTTCGTCCTGCGCAAACTTCAACTCAACCGCCACCGCGACGCCGAGGTTGCCCCGCACCGCCACGCTTACGCCCAACTCATCCTCTACCTTTCCGGCGAGGGCATTCAGTCCACTATCGGACGTCGTCGACCAGCCCGGGCCGGGGACTTGTTTATCATCCCCGCCGGAACTCCCCACGGATTTTCCGTTTCCGGCCCAAGCCGTCCCTTGTGCCTCGTTCTCGATTACGAGCTGGAAGATGCCCGCCGGATTAGATCGGCGCACCGCACGCTGCGGCCCGCCGCACTCAACGAGCTCCACGCCTTACTCTCCTTCATTCCACGAAAAGGCCGGCTCACGCTTTTGGACTATTCCACAATTCTCGCCGTCGTCGCTCGCTTACTGGAGCCGGCAGCCAACAAAGGCACGCCACCTCCTTCGCTGCTCGAACAGCTAACCGAGCCGATCCGGACATCCGTTGCGCTCAGCCAGGTCGCCCGCGATTTCGGCTACCACCCCGATCACCTCAGTCGAAAATTAAAGCACGAATCCGGCCTCACCTTACGTGAGCTTCGTGACCGCCTCCGGCTCGAGGCCGCCGAAAAGTCCCTTTGCTCCAGCCACTCCATTGCAGAGGCTGCGGTCCAATCAGGCTTTGAGGACCCCAACTATTTTGCCCGCTGGTTTCGCCGTCGGACCGGTCAGAGTCCCAGTAAATGGAAATCGTGAGGCGAGCCGCGTCGAAATAACTCAACCGGTTTGTTCGCGACCCAGTCCTGCGACGGGAACAAGTATTGGGAGGAATCGAATCCCTTTTTTCTTTTCTTCAAACCTCGAGTTAACGGCCAACATCCGAGACGCCACTTCAGGCACCATACTTTGCCACGTCACGGCCCCGATTCCGAGTCATTCTAAGAACGGCAGTTGAACCACGGATAGACCCGAATGGACCCGGATCCCAAACAGCTGGTAGCAGCGAACGACTCCCCCATTAGGTGAAGCCGGTTCCCCGTCTTTATCCGGGTTAATTCGCGTGCATCCGTGGTTAGTAAATTTGGAGGGTTGGGCTGCGGCGGATTCAAGGTTGATCCTCCTTCGCCTGCCACCCGTGCGACTGATCCCAAGCCGCAAACGCCATGAATCCCGCCGCAGACGCCACCGCGCTGCTGGCCAATCCTATAAAGCCGCCACGAACCGAACCGTCTCCGCCACCACTTCCGGCGTCGCCAGGATCCGCAAATGCCCGCGTCCCGGACACGGCACCAACCGCGCCCCGCTCCACTGCACCACGAACTCCTCCGAACCCGAAAACTCGGTGTGGTCGTCTTGTGGGTCGTGAAAAACTAAGGCCGGGCACGGCGCCCGGCGCGCCACCACGCGCATATCCACGTCCTCATCTTTCCAGCCCACGCGTCGCTCCGCGGCCGCATAAAATAACGTCCGCACTTCAGGCGTCAGCTCAAGCCCCGCAGCCACCCGCTCCATACGCCAACGGTGGCTCAGCGGCGGCGCAATCATCACCAATCCTTTGGTCGTGAGTCCGATCATCGTCGCCATCGCCGCACTCGCCGCCCCCATCGAGTGGCCGATAAGCGCGTGCACCCCGCCCCGCTGCAACGCGATTTCCACGATGCACTCGGTCAAACGTGGCACCGAAGCCTCGACTCCCGGCGACTCCCCATGCGCGGGTCCGTCGAAGGCCACCACTTGAAACCCCGCCGTCACCAAGGGCGCCGCAAACGCGCCCAGTTGCGACCCCCGCCCCGCCCAGCCGTGCACCAGCCCCACCACGGGCGCAGTCTCACTGCCCCAAGTCCAGGCCGCCAACGCTCCCGCCCGCGTCGCCAGCATTCCGCGCCGGGCCGTTTCCAGATACCCGGCCTCGCGCGGTGTCATCCTCGACGGCGGCGGCGGGCGCAAAAAGACATCCACCGCCAACTCCGCCAACCCACCCGCCGTTGCCACCTCCGGCCACGCCAGCCCGGCCCGCTCGACGACAAACTTCAGCCGCTTATGCATCAATCGACGGAAGCCAACCGTCCGCGTTAAACTCGGCCGACGACGAGCGAGGCATTTGTCCCGCCGAACCCGAAGCTGTTCGCGAGGGCGTAGTCGACGCGCTTCGTCACCGCCACGTTGGGCGTGAAATTCAGCCCAAGCGCCACACACGCGGGGTCGATATTGTCCAAATTAATCGTCGGCGGAACCACGCCGTGATGCACTGCCAGCACCGCGGCGAGCGCGCCGAGCGCACCCGCACCGCCGAGGAGATGCCCGGTCATGGATTTCACGCCGCTCACATGCAGCGTCGCCTTCGCCTCGGCAAACACGGCCGCGATCGCCGTCGCTTCTTCCCCGTCACCACCCGGGGTAGAGGTCGCGTGCGCCGACACATAGCCGACCGACACGGGCTTCACGCCCGCATCAGCCAGCGCCAGCTCCATCGCCCGCCGCGATCCCTCGGCCTCGGGCGCCAGCGACGAAAGATGATACGCATCGCCCGACGCCGCATAACCGCGCAGCTCGGCGTAGATCCGCGCGCCCCGCGCTTTTGCGTGCTCGTATTCTTCGAGCACCATCGCCACGGCACCTTCACCGATCACGAACCCGTCGCGATCGGTGTCGTAGGGCCGTGACGCCTTTTCCGGCGCATCGTTCCGGGTCGAGAGCGCTCGCATCTGCGCAAACGCGCCCACCGAAAGAGGACTGATCGCTGCCTCGGAACCGCCCGCGATCATCACATCGGCCTCACCGCGCTGGATCACCCGCAACGATTCACCGAGCGAATGCCCGCTCGTCGCGCACGCCGCCGTGTTGCTCATGTTAGGTCCCCGCGCATCGAGCAAAATCGCCAACTGTCCCGAGAGAATGTTTGGCGCCACTTGGATGATGAAGAACGGCGAAATCTTCCGAAACCCACCCGTCTTCCACGTCTCATGCATCGCCTCAATCTCAGGCAGCCCGCCCAAACCCACGCCCATGTTGATCGCCAACCGCTCGGACCGAAGCGTAGCCCGGACCGCATCGAGCCCCGAATCAACATACGCTTCGAGCCCCGCCCCGAGCCCGAGCTGGGTGAAGCGCCCGAGCTTCTTCACTTCTTTAGGCGCGAGGGGAGCCAACACCGGCTCTCCCGCCACACCGCGGGGATGCACCGGCGTCGCAATCGGTTTGGTCGGGTCGTAGTTTTTGACCTCGCCCGCGATCTGCGCGGCGCAACCCGTCGCGTCGAACCGCGTCAGCTTCCCGATGCCGCTAAGCCCGGCCGTCAGCGACGCCCAAGTCTCCGCCACCGAATTTCCAACGGGCGTCACCGCCCCCAACCCTGTGATAACGACCCGCCGCCGATTGCTCTGTGTTGTGTTCATAAATTAGAAAATTGCCCCGCGCCCTTCGCAAAACTCCTCGCGCAACATCCGCCGCGCCGAGCTCAACAACGCATCACTCCGCTCCGGCGTATCCGCCGCCCGCGCGAACAACAACGCCCCCACCAGCGAACTCATCAGATGGGTCACGCGGTCCCGGTTTTTCTCCTCATCCCGCGCCAGCCGCAGGGCCGCGCACAGTCGATCCAGATGCCGCGCAAATCCCCGCGCGTATCCCGCCCTGCCCGCACCGTCGAGCCTCGCCATATCCGCGCCCACCGCGACGACCAGACAACCAGAACCCCGATTGTCCCGGTGTCGGGCCGAAAGATAACTATCGATGAGCAACCGCGCCCGTTGCCCGGCGGTCGGCCGGCCCGCGATCCGCTCCAAATTGCCCACCGCCGCTTCAAACGCGTCGGCGCACGCCTCGGCCACGAGCGCGGCTTTGTCCTCAAAATGCGCGTAAAATCCCCCGTGGGTCAGCCCCGCCCGGCGCATCACTTCGTCCACGCCGGTGTTTTCCACTCCGCGTTCCCGAAACGCCGCGCTCGCCGCCGCCACGATACGGCGCCGGGTGTCGAGTTTGTGCGTCGGAGGGTAGCGCATAGCACCGAAATCATTGCCATGACGGTCGTCATATCAACTCAGAAATCGCCCTGACCGCGCTTTGACAACCATCCCCTCGCATCCTTTATTACCCGTCCTTTGAATCCGCAGCAGCTTCACCCTTATTGGCGCATGGAATA
This sequence comes from Opitutus sp. GAS368, assembly GCA_945882935.1. GTDB lineage: Bacteria > Verrucomicrobiota > Verrucomicrobiia > Opitutales > Opitutaceae > Tous-C4FEB. Next base: position 9,222 of record CAMCWW010000005.1, on the reverse strand, counting down.
CATCGAAGCGCCGCGCTACCCGGTAGCCCTGAAGCGACCCTTCACCGAACTCCCGGCCCTCGGAGACGACCGCTCCGCTCTGATTGTCCACCGTTCACTTCTTTCGTATCTGATCGTCAATCGCTTTCCCTATAACCCCGGGCACCTCCTCGCCGTGCCTTTTCGGGAAGTAAACGACCTGCTCGATCTCACGCCTCCCGAACGCGCCGATCTCATGGAAGAGATCGTTTTCGGCCAAAAGCTTCTCCACGCCGTCCTAAAACCCGACGGCATCAACGTTGGCTTCAACCTCGGTTCCGCCGCCGGCGGCAGCATCGCCCATCTTCACGGTCACCTCGTGCCCCGCTGGTCGGGCGACAACAACTTCATGCCGGTTCTGGGCCAAACCCGCATCTTGCCCCAAGCCCTCGAAGCGATGTGGGACCGCCTCGCCGCAGCTGTCCCCACCCTTCTGTAATCTTCCTCTTCCCGCTTAATCTTTCTTTTTCGTCCTCCGCTCCTGCCCCCGACTAGAAATCCGTCCGTCCCATTTTCGATCCCTCCGCGTTTGCACACCAAAACCCTCCATTTTCCCAGCGCCCGCCACTTGAGCGCGCTCTACGCCGGCTCCGACCAAAATCTCACGGCCGCCGAGGTCGCGCTGCACGTTCGCCTCATCACGCGCGAAGACTGGCTGAAAATCGAACCCTCCGCGTCTGCTGCCACCGGCCCGCAACGCCCACCCGCCGAAGCCATCGCGCTCGCCGCGGATTTCTTTAACTTCCTCCACGCCGCCCGCGGCCAAGGTCTCGCCATCCGCACGCCTGACTTCCTCCGCATTCTGGAGACCTTTGCGCGCGGCGAGGGCGCCGACCTCAAAGCTCTTTACGCCGCCCCGCTCGTAATCGCCACCAACCGCAAGACGATCGTCCCGAAAACCCTCGGCCAAAAGCTCTACCTCCAGTCGATCCTCAAGAATCCCGTGGTCTTCGGCATCGGTCCCGCTGGCACGGGCAAGACCTACCTCGCCATGGCCGCCGCGGTCTCCGCGCTGCTGAAGAACGAGGTTCAGCGCATTATTCTCACCCGCCCCGCCGTCGAAGCCGGCGAAGCCCTCGGCTTCCTCCCGGGTGATCTCGAGGAAAAGATCCTGCCCTACCTCCGACCGCTCTACGACGCGCTCGGCGACATGCTCGACCCCGCCGACGTCACCCGCCTCACCGAAAAGGGGGTGATCGAAATTGCCCCGCTCGCCTACATGCGCGGCCGCACGCTCTCCAACGCCTTTGTTGTTCTTGATGAAGCGCAGAATACCACGCCCGAGCAGATGATGATGTTTCTCACGCGCCTGGGCGAAGAATCGCGCATGGTCGTCACCGGTGACATCACCCAAATCGATCTACCCCGATCCAAACAAAGCGGCCTGCTCGAAGTCCGGCGCATTCTGCAAAACATCCCCGGCATCGAATTCCACACGTTCAGCGGCAGCGACGTCGTCCGGCATCCCTTGGTTCTGAAAATCATCGAAGCCTACGAAGCCTACCGCAATCCCATCGGCACCGAAGACGGACCGGCGGAGAAACGCTAGGCCCTTCCTTTTTTCCGCCACCCGCTCGCCTCATGTCCGTCAAAAACCAGTGGAAACTCCTCGTCGGCGGCCTCGGGGCGCGCCGCCCCGCCACCTCGGCCGCGCGCTCCCCGGCGCGAGAATTCCTCGAGCGCAGTCGCCTCGTCTCCACGCTTATCTTTCTCGTTACCTTTACCGCCATCGTGCTCATCAGCTCGACCGGCATGACGTCGCTTCGCCAGCCGTTGCTCCCCGGCCAGACCGCCACGGCCCGCATCAATGCCGCCGCTTCGTTCACTTACGTCAGCCAAGAACGCACCACGGCCGCCCGCGAACAATTCCTTGACCGTGTCCCGCCGGTTTACCGCCTCGAATTGGGCGCCTTGGAGCGCTTCGAAGCTGCCGCCCGCGACCTTCTCGCCCGCCTGGCGCTCTACGAAACGGCCCACCCTAAAGGCAGCCCGAGCCTCAGCTCTTACCGCAACGAACTCGACGAAATCGCCACCACCTTCAACGCGATCGGCGCTTATCGCACCAGCCCTGAAGACCTCGCCGCCCTTCTCGCCTCCGGCGACGCCGCGGCCCGTGCCGCCCTGTTTGAAACCGGGATCAGCGTGCTCCGCGAACTTCACACCGAGGGCATTCACGACGCCGCCCTCGGCAACCCCGGCAGCGGCGGGATCACCGTGTTCCAGGTTTTCACGCCCAACGGCTCAACCGCCCCGCGCCCCGTGCATTCGAGCGAAGACGCGTTTACCATCCTCCGCGTCAGTCTCGCCACCGAGGGCGTGCCCCGTCCCTCCGCGCAGGCCCTTTTCCGATTTTTCCGCAACGGCATCACCACCAACGTCACCTTCGACCGCGCCGCTACCCAGCAACGCGAGACCGACGCGGCCCGCGCCCTCGTTCCCGTCTCCGTCAATGTGACCCGCGGCCAAACCCTCATTGAGCCGGGCGACCGCGTGACCCCGGAACAACACGAACTGCTCTCCGCTCACCGCCGCTACCTGCTGGAGCACGGCGACGCCGAACTCAACGAGGGCCTCGCCCTCTTCGGCCGCGTGCTCCTCGTGCTCGCGATGGTCCTCGCCTCCATTATTTACATCCGACTCGAAGACGCTGAGACGCTCAGGAGCAACGTCCGCCTCGGGCTCCTCGCCCTCGTCGTCATTCTCAACCTCGGTCTCGTCCGTCTCGTCTACGCCCTCGGCGGGGCCGATTTCTTTGTGAACGACGGCTCGTGGGCCTCGACGCTGCCTTACGTCGCGCCCACCGCCTTCGCTCCGCTCATCGTCGCCATTCTCATCGACGCCGGCTCCGCCATCTTTATGGCGCTGCTCATCTCGATTTTCACCGGCGTAATCTACGGCAACCGGCTCGATCTGCTCGTCCTCACTTTTCTCGCCTCCTTGGTCGCGATCTACTTCGCCCGCGACGCCCGGCGCCGCGGCCGCGTCGTTCGCTCCGCCGCCGCCGGCGGCCTTACCGTCGCGGTCTTCGCCGCCCTCATCGCTTTTGCTGACCAAACCCCGCTCGATACTCTCGCCCGCCAGATGTCAGCCGGCGTTCTCACCGGCCTCTTCACCGGCGTCGCCGTCGTTGGCCTACTCCCGGTCCTCGAGTCTCTCTTCAAGCGCACCACGGATATCACTCTTCTCGAGCTCACTGACTACAATCACCCTCTCTTGCGCCGCATGCAGCTCGAAGCCCCGGGCACCTATCACCACTCACTCGTCGTCGCGCAGCTCGCCGAAAACGCCTCCAACGCCATCGGCGCCAACCCGCTCCTCGCCCGCGTCTGCGCGCTCTTCCACGACATCGGCAAAACCGAACACCCGAATTTCTTCACGGAAAACCAACGCGATCGCCAAAACCCCCACGACGCTCTCGATCCGGTTGAATCCGCCCGGATCATCAAACGCCATGTCTCCGACGGCGTCGAACTCGCCGCCCGCCACCGCCTCCCCCGCGCCGTGCTCGATGTCATCGCCCAACACCACGGCACCACCCTCGTCCGCTATTTTTACCAGCAAGCCGTCTCGCTCTCGATTGCCCCGGGTTCCGCCACCTCGCCGGCGTCCGCGTCCGCCACCCCTCCCAGCGCCCATAGTTCGGCCTCGAAAATCCCCGACGACGCGCCCTTCCGTTACGATGGCCCGCGCCCTCAGTTTAAGGAGAGCGCCGTTATCTCCCTCGCCGACGGGGTCGAAGCCGCCTCACGCTCCCTCCGCTCCACCGACGCCGCGCAACTGACCGCCCTGATTGATAAAATTTTTCTCGACCGCATCGCGGAGAAGCAACTCGACGAAGCGCCGCTCACCTTCGAGGACCTCGCCCGCATCAAGAACAGCTTTCAATTTACACTGCTCAACATGCTCCACGCCCGCGTCGCCTACCCCGCCCCCGAGTCGGCCAAGCCGGCCTCGGCCCAAGCTTGAGCCCGCTTCTCTGCCTCTTTTGATTCGCGCCCTTTCGCGAGTATTCGCGGCTTAAACCATGCCCCACGCCACCGCCCGCGAGATCACCATCGCCAACCGCTACCCCCGCTTGCGCTTCGACCGCCCCGCCCTCACCCGCGCCGTCCGCACCCTCGACACCGAATTCCCGAAATCAAGCAGCGCGCTGCCGCATTCAAAGTTTCCGACCTGCCCTCCCGGCGAACTTTCTCTCGTCTTCCTCACCGACCCCGCGCTCGCCGAACTCCACGGCACGTTTCTTGACGATCCGACCATCACCGACGTCATCACCTTCGAAGGCGACCCCGCCCACGGCACCGCGGGGGAGATCTGCATTTCGGTCGATGCCGCGCTACGCCAAACCGCTCCGCGTGCCAAAGCCGCCTTCACCGCCGAACTCCTCCTTTACGTTGTCCATGGCTGGCTCCACCTCGCCGGTTACGACGATCTGCAACCCGCCAAAAAACGCCTCATGCGCCGCGCCGAAGCCCGCGCCCTTCGCCTGCTCGGCCCGCAGGCAATTTTCACGCTGCGCTGACCCCCGTTTGCTGCTACCACCGCGTTTTTCCGTGCATCGCCCAATCCTGAACCGCTAATTTCATCCCATGTCCGTGTCGTCATCGCTTCCCAAACCCGAGTCTCGCTTTGTCACCTTTCGCAACGCCTTCATTTCCGGCGCCCTTCTGCTCGCCCCGCTGATCGTCACCGTCTGGGCCTTTGCCCAAATCATCGCACTGGTCGGCGGCACCGTCCGTCCGCTCTTTTTTGACCGCCTGCCCGCTACGTTGCGCGACCTGCCTTTTCTCTCGGATGTCGTCAGCACCATCAGCGTCGTGCTCATCGTGACCGCCCTCGGCTATGTGTCGCGCTATGTCTTCGGAAAATTTTTCGTCAGCATTGGCGAGCGCTTCATGCTCAGCATCCCCGGCGTCAGCGCAGTCTACAATACGGTCAAACAGATCGTCGATACGTTCGGCACGCAGAACAAAAACCTCTTCAACCAAGTCGTGCTCGTCGAGTTCCCCCGTCCCGGCGTCTGGGCCATCGGCTTTCTGACCAACAAAACCCAAGGGGAAGCCCAGGCCAAAACCGCCGAGGAGGTCTGGACCGTCTTCGTCCCCACGACACCAAATCCCACCAGCGGCTTCCTGATTCTTTTTCCTGCCCGCGAGATCACCCCCCTCGAAATGAGCGTCGGCGAGGGCATGAAGATGATCATTTCCGGCGGAGCCGTCGTCCCCCCTTGGCCGGCCGTCAAAGCCGCCGATCTCGCCAATTAACTTCCGCGCCCACGCGCCCTGATTCCGATGGTCCCAATCGGGAATCGGGTTTCAGAAACCGAGAACCTCCCGATGCCCGGCCGCCAGCTCCAGACCGAGGCCTTCGTCCTGCTGAAACGCCCGCCCGCCGATTCGTTTCAGACGTTCAGTCTCTTCTCCGCCGAACACGGCCCGCTCCTCGCTCTGCAACGGCTCCCCAAGAAGAACGCCGCCAACCACCTCGCGCTCGATTTGTTCGACGAGGTCGCCCTCTCGCTTGAGACGTCCAACCAAGGTTCCACTTGGTTCATTAAAGAGGTCCGACTTCTCGCCCGACCCACCGGCATCGGCCGCAGTTATTCCACCCTCATGCTCGCGTCGTCGCTTACCGCCCTCATCGCGCGCAACCCCGTCCACGAGGACAGCCGCACCGCCGTCGCCGGCCTCCTGCGCACCGCCCTCGCCGCCTTCGCCCAATCTGCCCGCGCCGATATCGTCTTCTTCAAGAGCCTCTATTGTTTCGCGCGCGACGAGGGCTACCCCGTCAAACAGCAGTGGTTTCCCGCTCTCGCGTCCGCCGAACAAACGCTCGCCGTCGAACTCCTCAACCGTCCCCTCGCCGCCCAAACCGCCGCACCCGAATCCACCGCCCACCTCACCCGCCTGCTCGAAACTTATCTGCGCAACGACACGGAGATTCTCTTCGACTAAATTCGCGAGCGCCACCCGCCGCGGCGTTAGCCAACGCGCCGCCCGCGGCTCGGCTCCCTTCCTTTCTTGCCCTCAACGCCGCTTCAAAATCCGCCCGGAATCTTCCGCCGCCTCGGCGCTGCCGGCCCGGTCGTGCTGGTGCTCTCAATTTTGCCGCCCCTCGGCAGCTTCCTGCTCCTCGCCACGCTCACCACGTTCGCCCCGTGGCTCCGCGAAAATGTCGCCCTCGGCCTCGTTCTCTATTTTTTCGCCGCCACCGCCCTCGTCGGCCTCTCGCTTCTCCCCAGCTTCGCCGCCGCCATGTTCGCCGGTTGGACGTTTGGTTTCGGCCTCGGGCTCGTCTGGTCTATGGCGGCCTTCACCGCCTCCTCGCTCGTCGCCTATGCGATGGGGCGGTGGATCGTGCGCGATCGTGTCGTCGCCCTCATCGCGGAGAACCTCGCCGCGCAGGCCGTGCACCGGGCCCTGCTGGGTGATTGGCGGCGGATTGTAATCGTGACCGCGCTGCTGCGTCTATCGCCGCTGCCCTCGTTTGCCGTCGTCAACTTCATCCTCGCCTCCGCGCGCACCCCGCTCGGGGGCTGCACCGTCGGCACCGTGATCGGTCTCGTTCCGCGCACGGCCGCCGCCGCCTTTGTCGCCGCCGGGATCGAGAAACTGCACGCCGAAAACCTCACCGATACTCCGCTGTGGGTCTCCATCGGTGGCTCGGTGGCCTTCGTCTTCACCAGCCTCGCCATCGGGCTGCTCGCCCGGCGCGCGCTCACTCGGATGTCTCGCAGTTGATTTCGCCGCTGGCGCCCGCGCCGCACTTTCCATTTTCCTTCCGCTCCAACCGCGTGTTGCGTGAGACGCCCATGGATTTCTCCCTCGAAGCCCGCACCGCCCGCCTGAGCGTCGGCGAGTTTTCCGATTTCACCCTCGGCCCCCGCGATAGCTCCGGCGGTCCCCAGGGCATCTGGCGCGCGCAACTCGGCACCTACTGGCATCAACAGCTCCGCGCCCAAGCCACCGCCGAGCACGGCTCCGCCGCCGAATTTGAAGTCTCGATCGAGGGGCGCGTTTTCCACCGCGGCTGGACCCTCACCTTCAACGGCCGCATCGACCAACTCCTCCGGCTCGCGCCCAAACCGCTCCCCGGAAAATTTCTCCCAGCAGGTGACGCTGCTTTGCGGCCGGTGCCGCCATCGCCCTCGACCATCGTGCTCCGCGAGATCAAAACCGTCACGCGCCCGCTCCCCGCCGACGCATCCGAACTGCGTCGCGACTACCCCGGCTACTTCACGCAACTCGCCACCTACGTCGCCCTCGCGCGTCTCGGCGCCCTCGGCCCCGCCGTTTCGACGTTCAGCTCCCAACTCATCTTCGTCGAAACCGCCAGCGGCCTTGCCCAAACCCTCGCCCTCACTTCTGCCGACGAACATCTCTTTCGCGTCAAACTCGAGCGCGTCACCGAGTTTCTCGACCTCCGACTCCGCGCCCGCGAACGCCTCCGTCACCTCGCCTACCGACCGGCCTTCGCCACCCCGCGCCCTGGTCAAGAGACCACGGCCACCGAACTGACTGCCGCCTTCGAACGCCAACCTTCACTCCTCTTCGAAGCCCCCACCGGCTTCGGTAAAACCGGCGTCCTCCTCGAATTCGCCCTCGGGCAACTTCGCTCCGGCCACTTCGACCGCGCCCTCTATCTCACCAGCAAAGCCACTGGTCAACTTCAAGTCGTCCGCACCCTCGCCGCGATGACGACTGCTTCCTGCTCTCAGCTCGCAACGCTCGACGCTCAGCTTCCCACCGCCACATCCGTGGCGGCCTGGCACGTCCGCAACAAATCCGAACACTGCATCAACCACACCTTTCACTGCCACCGCGACACGTGCGCCTACTTGGCCGACCTCGAAACCCGCTGGGCGGCCTCCGGACTTTCCCGTTTTTACCTCCTCGAAAATCAAGCCCGCGATCTGCCCACCCTCCGCGCGGCCGGCCAGTCCACTCGGATCTGCCCTTACGAAATCACCCGCGCGGCTCTCGCCTTCAACGACGTCTGGATCGGCGACTACAACTACGTCTTTGCTCCGTCCAATCGCACCCTTTTCTTCAACCAACCCGGCTTCGATCCCGCCCGCACGCTCCTCCTCATCGACGAGGCGCACAATCTGCCCACCCGCGTCGCCGACGCCCACTCCCACCACGTCAACGCCGCCGATGCCCGCGCGCTCCTCGTCGAACTGGATCACCTGCACGCGCCCAAGTCTCTGCTGCGCGCCTGGGAAAGCTGGGCACTTTTGGTCTCCGCTCTGCCCGCCGCCGACGCTCTCGACCCCGCGCTCGAAGCCGACGTAGCCGATACCCTCGCCTCCATCGCGGCCGCCCTCGCCACCGAGCCGATCGATTCCGCTGCACTCGGCCCGCACTTCGCCTCCCTGCTGTGGTCGACTCCCCAACTCGTCGAGTGGCTCGCCGACCCGCTGCTCAAGAAACTGCTCTGGTCGCCCCGCCCCGCCGAGCTGTCCTTCACCTGTCTCGACGCCGCCGACACCCTCGGCCAAACCCTCCGCAAGTTCGGCGGCATCGTGCTGGCGAGTGCCACCCTTGCCCCCACCGCCGAGTTCGCCACCGCCGTCGGTTTCCCTGCTTCCGGCCTTGAACCTTCAACTTCGAACTTTCAACCCCACAGTCTTGCGACCGTGGTCGCCCACACCCCATGGCGGGCCGACGCCTACGATCTCGCCTACGATCTCCGCGTGGATACGTCTTTCCGCGAGCGCGCCCAACACCACGCCACCACCGCCGCCACCATTGCCGCCCTCCACGCCGCAGCCGTTCGCTCCTTCAACGCTCAGCTCCCCACGCCCGACTCCACGTCCGCCGCCATCGCCGTTTTCTTTCCGTCCTACGCCTACGCCGAGACCATCGCCCGCGAGATCGACCGCGACCACCCCGGCGTCCGCGTCGCCCTCCAACCTCGGCTCACCGACCTCGCCGCCCAGACCGCGTGGGTCGAAGAATCCCTCGTCCTCACCGACGCGCTCTTTCTCGTCCTGGGTTCCAGTTTTGCCGAGAGCATCGATCTCCTCGGCGGCCGCGTCACCCACGCGATGGTCGTCGGCCCCGCTCTCCCCGAGGTGAACGCCGTCCAACGCGCGCGGATCGCCGAACTGCGCGACCTCGGGCGCGAAGCCGCCTTCCGCCGCGTTTACCAAATTCCCGGCATGGCCAAGGTAAACCAAGCCCTCGGCCGCCTCGTGCGCGC
>CAMCWW010000004.1:0-71556 GCA_945882935.1 Opitutus sp. GAS368 | reverse complement strand
CGCTCGATCACTCCGCACGAGCGGGAATGCTGCAACCTATTCGTCCCCGTTTGCTGCTCAGCGAGCCACATCGCGATGACCTCGATCCGGATGGAACCCGTCTGGATGACGCTCGCCGAAGCCTCCGGCATCGCCGCGTCGATGGCCATCAAGTCCGACGTCGCCGTGCAACGGGTCGACTACCCGGCATTGAAATCAAAGCTCCTCGTCGCGGGAGCCAAACTCGAGCGCCCGACCGTCGCCCTGTAGGGGACATACCGGCCATGCCCGAGCGAGGCCATCGGGGTGTTTGATCGGGCCCGGCCCGCCGGGGGTTCACTCGTTGGACACGGATCAACCGGACGCTGTCCGCGCGGTTGGATTTTTAAACGCGCATCAGCTTGGCCGATTATTCGTGTAGCTCGGGGAAGAAGAGCGGCGCGCTGAGGGCGAGACCGTCGGCTACGCTCGTGAATTCCTGACCGTCGCGGATTTTTTCTTGGCCGAAGCGGGTGACGAATTCTTGGCGGAGCTTGTGCAGGAGTGACGTGCCGCCGGTGAGGAAAACGGTCTCGATGTTCGCGGGCGGGATATTCGATTCAGCGAGAAACGTGTCGAGGTAGCCGGTGATCGCGGCTGTGAGATCGGCAGAGTTTTGGTTAAACTCGTTGCGGGTGAGGCGGAGGTCGATGGGGATGCGCGGGTGAGTAAATGTGAGGGGCGCGGTGATTTTTGAGGTGAGCTCGATCTTGGCGGCCTCGATGACTTGAAAGAGTGCGAAGCCTTGGTTTTCCCGAATTAGGGCCTGGAAGCGCTCGAAGGCGGCGGGATCGCTGGATAGGCCCGTGAGGCGCCAGAGGAGGTCCATCTTTTTGGCGTTACGCAGAAAGACGATTTGGTCCCATTGACAGATGGTGCGGTAGAGCGAGTCGGGGACTTCGATTTGCTTGCCCCAACTATCGTAGGTGGCGCCACGGCCGAAGAGCGGGGTGACCTTGTGCCACATGGTGGCGGAGTCGTATTTGTTGCCGGCGATGGGCAGGCCACCGGTGGCCAAGATGTCGGTCATGCGGTCGGTCAGGCCTTGGCGGGCGGGATCGAGTTGGACAACAGTGAAATCCGACGTGCCGCCCCCGAAGTCGCCGACGAGCACGCGTTCGGGTTTCGCGATCCGCGATTCGTAGGCGAAAGCCGCGGCGATGGGTTCGTATTGAAAATGGATTTCCTTGAACCCGGAAAGCACGGCGGCGCGGTGCAACCGGGTCTCGGCGAGTTGATCTTCGGCGGGATCGGTGGAGAAGACGGCGGGGCGGCCCATGACCACGCGTTTGACATCCTGGCCCGTGACGGCGTCAGCGCGGGCCTTGAGATTCCGCAGGAAGAGCGCGATGAGTTCTTCGATCTGGAAAGACTGGCCGTTGATGACGGTTTCGGTGAAAGAGCTGAACGGGAGAATGGTCTTGATCGCCTGGAAAAAGCGGCCGCGCATCTCGTCTTCGATGTAGCGGAGTTTGGCCGCGTTGCCGATGACGGGCGCAGTGCGCGCCGTGGTGGCGGGGAAATATAGCAACGTGGCATCCACGCCGGCGATGCGCGGGTCGCGGATGAGCGAGCGCGTGGTGGCGTTCCAGATCGTGACCGCCGAATTGCTGGTGCCGAAATCGATGCCGTAAATGAAAGTGTCCATGAGCGCGCGGAAGCGGGACGCGGAGCAGGGGGTGAAGCGACGGAGAAGACGAGGACGAAGATGCCGTAAAAGAATTCTGAGGTGGGCGAATTTATTTCGTCGCTTCGGGCCGAAGCATTTCCTCTTCCCGTTTCTCGCCCATGCGTTCGGCGCCTTCGTCGGCACGTTCCTCGCTTATGTGGCGGCCGGCTCCCGCCGGGATGCATTCGCCTACCCGACCGGGAGTCGGTTTCTCGCCGGCGGGATAACCGTGGGTTTCATGCTCCCGGCACCCGGTTGGTTTATGGCGGCTGATCTTGTCGGCGCTTCTTTGCCGAGGGCTTGACTCGCCACCCACCTAGATTTTAGTTTAATCACCAAGTCTCCGATTGGTTGCTAGGTAGTTCTGCACATAATCGCGGATTGCGTCTTCGATCGGCGTCATCGCCCGCCGATAGCCCACAGTTCGCAGCTTTGTGATGTCGGCCTTGGTGTAATATTGATATTTACCCTTTAGGGCTTCGGGCATCTCGATAAAATCAATTTGAGGCGGCAGATTTAGCGCTGAGAAAATTGCCCGAGTGAGGGTCAGCCAAGTCGTTGCGTCGCCTGATCCCAGATTAAAAACGCCACCCGCGGTGGTTGCGCTCTCTGCAAAGTGCAACGTCATCTCCACCGCATCCTTCACGTAAAGGAAGTCCCGCATTTGCTCACCGTCTTTAAAATCGGGATGGTAGCTTTTAAATAAGCCAACTCGCCCCGTCATTCTAATCTGTTCGTAGGCTTTGTTCACCAAAGAACGCATATCGCCTTTATGATCTTCATTTGGGCCGAAAACGTTGAAATATTTCACCCCAACGATCCGATCCAGCCAACCTTTGCGCTGCGCGTATTGGTCGAATATATGTTTGGAGTATCCATACATGTTCAGTGGGCGCAGCCGGCTGAGATTTGGGTCTTGGTCGTCCATCCCTTGGGCGCCATCGCCGTAGGTAGCGGCGGAGGACGCGTAGATAAAGCGGATGTTTTTCGCGAGTGACCAAGCGGCCAATTCTTTGGTCACGTTGAAATTGTTATCGATCAGATAGCTCGCGTTCTTTTCCGTTGTAGCGGAACAAGCTCCGAGGTGGAAGACGGCGGAGAAATCACCCAGTGCCGCTTGGTTTTGTCCGATTCTTTTCCGGAAATCATCGGCTTCCAGATAGTCGGCAAACTTTAAAGGGGTCAGATTCCGCCACTTTTCGTCGGAGCCAAGCAGGTCTGTAATCACAATTTCAGAGATCCCTCTTTGGTTAAGCGCAGCAACAAGTGCGCTCCCAATAAATCCTGCGCCACCGGTGACTAAAATCCGCCCGTCAAGAGTGCTCATGTTGAAATAGTTTCTTACAGATTATATGCGAAAACACGGAATTTTATTCTTTGAGGTAAATCGCCGTTGATCTTGCCCGATTTTAACCGCTTTTCGAAAGCTCCGCCGACCGGGCTTTTGCGGCCATAATGGCTTCGGCGACGAGATTTCTGAAGCCGAGGGATTCCATTTTTTTTAGGCCGGAAAATGTCACGCCGTTGGGCGAAGTTACCTGATTTCGCAATATCTCCGGCTCGATTTGGCGATGTGCGAGTAAGCTGCTGGATCCGAGGAGTGTTTCGACCGTCAGTGCTTGGGCGAGTTCGCGGGGCAAGCCGGCGGCGATCCCTCCCTCGCGCAGTGCAGCAGCGAATTCAAAAAGATAGGCTGGGCCGCACCCACTGAGCGCCGTGAGAGCGTCCATTTGGCTTTCCGGAACCTCGAATTGTTTCCCAAGTGCACCTAGCAACGTTTCGACTTGGGCATGATCTTCTGGAGACAATTTTTGGAGTGAACACCAGCCTGTGACTCCCGCGCCGATTTGGCCGGGAGTGTTGGGCATGGCTCGCACGATATTCCTCGCGTTGGGAAAAACTTGGGCCAGCCGGGCGAGGTGTTTTCCCGCTAGGACTGAAATTATCAATTTTCCAGCCGTAAGGATCGTTAGGCGTGGATCGGCTGCGGCCAAGTGCTGGGGCTTGAACGCCACCACGACAGTAGAGGCGTCGGCCAGCAGCGCGTTTAGATCAGGGGCCTGCTTGATACCCATTTTTGCTGCGAGGATCTGCGCGGATTGGCCTGATCCCCCCATGCAAATCAAATCGAGAGGGGATATTTTTTTTGCAATCAAACCGGAGACCATGGCCGAGGCCATGTTACCTGTTCCGATGAAGGCGATCATAGACATCAAGAAAGCGGCAATCTAGGGTGGTCCGGTGAAACGTGCTTTAATCCGAGAACTGAGCTCAACTCTGTTTTCGCGTTCGTAGTTCTGGCGGGTGAGTTAAAATGCAAGCGGTTCCGCCGCCGGCGACATCATCGGGATCGAGCGGATCTCGGCCTGCGCCCGACGGCGTGGCCACGCTTCAATTCCGTCCATGGCGGGCATCAGGACATCATGCCGCATCAGGTCTGGCTTCGCGCGGGAGACACGATCGATGGCCTCAAGTCCCGAGAAAGCTGGGATAAGCACCAGGCCTTCACGCACGAGTTTACGTTTGAGCAGCTGGACGTTAATAGGTTGATCGTCTGCGACCAAAATTTTTGAAACGGCCATAGGGTGTGCTTCAAGCTGGGGGAGAGGCGCCGCCGGGTGCAAGGTTAGGGCGTGATGCTTAAGTTCCGACGCTTTCGGGCACGGATCGTATTCCGCATCAGCATTGCCACGGTCATCGGTCCAACCCCTCCGGGAACGGGGGTGATTTTTGAGCAAATCGGAGCAACGGAGAGAAAGTGAACGTCACCGGTGAGCCGATATCCGGCTTTTTTCGTAGGGTCAGGAACGCGGTTGATGCCGACATCGATTACGACGGCCCCCGGCTTTACCATTTGATCGGTCACGAATTCAGGTCGACCGATCGCGACGATGAGCACGTCGGCCGAACGAGTAATGGCGGCAAGATTGTGCGTACCAGAATGGCAAACCGTCACCGTTGCATTCGCCCCGGCGCGTTTCTGGAGCGCAAGCAACGCGACGGGTTTGCCGACGATCAACGATCGGCCGAGCACCACGACGTGTTTGCCGGCCAGATCAACGCCACTTCGAGAGAGCAATTCCATCACGCCCGCCGGCGTGCACGCGACGAAACCAGTTGGATCGTCTTGGGCGACTTTCCCGAGATTCAACGGGTGGAAACCGTCGACGTCTTTGTCGGGGGCGATTTTGCGAAAGATTTCGGCCTCGATCAGAGTCGGAGGGAGCGGTGATTGAACGAGAATTCCATCGACGGAGGGATCGGCGTTTAAATCGTCAATCAACTCCTCCAGCTCTTTCTGGGTGATTGTGGGTGGCGGCAAAATTATTCTGCTCTGAACGCCAATCTCGGCCGCAGTTTTTTCTTTTTTTCGAACGTATGATACCGACGCCGGATCTTCACCGATTCGAACCAGAGCCAAACACGGAGCTCGTCCTTCGAGGGTTGCGACGGATTGTTTCAGCTCGGTAATGAGACTGGCGGCGATAGCGTTCCCGTCGATCAACTCCATGGCTAGTAGGTAAAGGGACTGACGGCGTTTGAACGCGCGAGCGATTTAGAATAAACGAACTGAGTTAGCATTCTGATTTGAGGTTTATTTTAATTGAAGTGACTCGATCTCAATCAAGAGGTCTTTGCCGTCTGAAGTATTTTTTGCCGTGCCATAGACAATCACAGCGCGATCCAAGTATTTCTCGATTTGTTCGGTGAGCAGAAGTTTGCTCACGTCCAAGAAGGCGTACCGTCGCCCGGCGTCGTCGTTTAAAGCCCAATCGTGAGGCCGGCGCGGAGTGAAGGGGCGACGAGTCGAGACAAACCGTCCAGAGAACTGACGGGGAAGCGAACTAGGGCCACCGTCGCCAAGATTGACCATTGGGGCGGCGCGACCCGCGGCGCCGCTGCCATAGGCGACGGCTGCAGCCGGGGGCGGTGACAATGCTGCGGGACTGCCGCCGGTGGAAGCGGGCGTGGTGGCAATCGGCGGCATATAACCCGGGATTGCACTGACGGCGATGTAGCCAACAAGCTTCCGGTCGAGGCGGATTTGGGTCCATTTCCCATGCAGCCCTGTGATTGTGGCTTTATCACTTGCAACGGACTTCGTCAAAATACCAGCCCCGGCCTTAGGCTCCAGCGTCAGTGGAGCACCCGGTACCACATCCAATGCTTTCGTGAGATCCTTGTTGAGAACGTAGGCTTCGAATGGACCCTGCAACTCGACCGCCATCCAGCCTGCCGGGGTATTCGCCACCGTCTCAAGAGATGCGGTCGGTTCAGATCCCGCTTTGAGATAGGTGACGACTGGAGCTGAGGCGTCGGGTTGAACGTGCACCGCTGTTGTTTGGCTCAAGGGGGCCGCGAGCAGGACCGATGCGGTGCTGATGAGAACTACAAGCGCCGAGATTTTAAGCTTCATCGATAGAAACAGGTTTAACGATTCGGGGAGATTTGTTCAGCGTAGCCTGAAAGGGTGCCTTGGGCGTGGCGGGTGAGTGAAACAACATGCCGATGTCACGGTTCGAAAGCTTTTTCCCGGCCCCCATCGGAATACCTTTTAACTGCAGCGCTCCGATTTGGTAGCGCTTGAGCCGCTTAACATCGTAGCCGAGCGTGGTGAAGAGCAGGCGAATTTCCCGCTTCTTGCCGTGGTGCATGTGAACATCAAGATTGGGGGCCGTGCCGGCCACGCCTGCGTTCACCAAGGCTGCTCGCTCAACTTTCAAGCGTTCCCCTTCGATTACGATTCCTTTGATCAACAAGGGCAGGCGGGCTGAGGGGAATGGTTGCTTTAGCACCACAAGATATCGCTTCACCACCACGGTGGAAGGGTGCATCAAGCGATGGGCGAGTTCGCCATCCGTCGTAAGAATCACCAATCCCTCGCTGTCCTTGTCGAGCCGTCCGGCGCAAAAAAAACGCAAATGCGAGAGCTCGCGCGGAATCATCGAAAAAACGGTTTCGGGATTGTGCGGGTCGTCGTTTGAGCAAACCAGTCCACGGGGTTTATGGACGGCCAACGTCATCAGCTCTTGCGCAACCGGTCGCACGGGCTTTCCGCTGACCGTGATTTTGTCTACGCCGAGGGTGACTTTCTGCCCAAGGGTGGCGGCCTGGCCGTTGACCCACACCTCCTGTTGCGCGATGAGAGCCTCGGCGGCACGGCGCGAGCACACGCCTGCTTCGGCCAAGAATTTTTGCAGTCGGATAGGTTCGGCGCTCATGGTTCGATGCAGTGGGCTGTAATTTTGAAGATGCTGCAAGCCTGAGCACCGCCCCCGTTTTCTTTGCAAAGCAACTTGCCTGTTCAAACGGCGCTTTGCTTTCTATTCCTCCAAAATGTCGACTAAAGCGAAGGATTCTCCCTACACCAAAGATAACCCCTGCTCAGCGGTCATCACAGATAATTACGTCTTGAATCGGCAAGGTTCGGCGAAAGAGACCCGACATATCGTCGTGGATTTTTCCAAGCAGGATCTGCGCTACAAGACGGGAGATTCTCTAGGCGTGTTTGCGACCAACCGCCCGGAGGAGGTCGAGGAAATTTTGCGCTGTCTTGGCGCGACAGGGGATGAGTTGGTCGCGCCTCCGGCCCTGAGGTTACCGGCGCCGCAGGCTTTGCGGGATGTTCTGTTTTCGAAATTGGCTCTAGCGGGGCCAACCCGAAAGATGATTGAAACTTTGGCTTCAAAAGCGATGGCACCTGACCAGAAGGCGCGGCTATCCCAGTTATTGGAACCGGACTCTAAAGAGGCTCTCGCCGCGTTTCTCGCCGAACGTCATTTTGTTGACCTACTCCTTGAATTTTCCAGCGCGCGACTGACTGCTCAAGAATTTGTGGACCACCAGCGCCGTCTGATGCCCAGACTCTATTCAATTGCCTCCTCGCCGCGGGTTTATCCGACGGAGATCCATTTGACGGTCGCGGCGGTGCGTTATGAGACGAATGGGCGAGATCGGGTGGGCGTATGCTCCAGTTTTCTCGCCGACCGCGTTCGACTGCGAGAAACCTCGATTCCTGTTTTTGTTTCGAACTCGCACTTCGGCCCTCCGGAAGATGGTTCAAAAGATTGCATTATGATTGGGCCAGGCACGGGGATCGCACCATTCCGGGCGTTTCTTCAGGATCGCGTGGAGACGGGGGCGACCGGCAGAAATTGGTTGTTCTTCGGCGACCAGAAATGCGCCACCGATTTTCTCTACGAAGCAGAATGGCGCGCTTATCTTGAACGGGGTCAGCTCACGCGTTTAGACACGGCGTTTTCGCGGGACCAGCCGGAAAAAATCTATGTGCAAGATCGCATGCGGGAGAGCGCCGGCGAACTTTGGCAGTGGTTGCAAGGAGGGGCGTACTTTTTCGTGTGCGGAGATGCGAAGCGAATGGCCAAGGATGTGGATCAGGCGCTCCATGAGATTGCAGTCTCCGAAGGTGAGATGACCCCTGCTTCGGCGGTGGATTTCGTGAAGCAATTGAAAAAAGATAAACGGTATCAACGGGACGTTTACTGATTCATTGACGGTTGCCGCTGGCGGCCATGCTCGAACCTGCGTTTCAACGCTGTTTGATGGACGATTTTCGCCTCGCTACTCGGTTGAAGGATTCTTCAGCTTTCCGTCCGCATGAATCTGACGTTCAAAAATCGAACAGCGCTCGTAACTGGAGCCGGCCGTGGAATCGGCAAAGCCATTGCCGAGACCCTTGCCCGTAGTGGCGTGATGGTCATTTGCGTTTCCAAGTCGGCCGAGTCTTGCGGGGCAACGGCAGCGGGAATCGTTGCTGCCGGCGGCAAGGCGAGCGCATGTGCGGTTGATGTCGCAGATGGTGCGGCCGTCGCCAAGGCTTCGGAGGAGCTGTTGAAGGCATATCCGCTGATCGATATTTTGGTAAACAATGCAGGAATCACCCGCGACGGTCTCCTGTTTAGAATGGGCGAAGGCGATTGGAACGATGTTATTTCGACGAACCTCTCTAGCTGTTTTCATTGGACGAAACATCTGGCTCGCCCCATGACCCGCGCCCGCTGGGGGCGGATCGTAAACATCACTTCCGTTAGCGGAATTCTGGGGAATGCAGGACAAGCGAATTACTCCGCGGCCAAAGCCGGGATGATTGGACTTACAAAGGCATTGGCCCGTGAATTCGCCGGCCGAAACATAACGGTGAACGCCGTCGCGCCTGGTTTTATAAAGACGGATATGACCACTGAGTTTGTGAACAACCCCGAGGTTGCGGCGAAAATTCTGGAAGCAGTGCCGTTGAAGCGATTCGGGGAGTCGGCTGATATTGCCGCAGCGACGGCTTTTCTCTGCTCTGAAGAGGCGTCTTACGTCACCGGGCAAGTTTTTGCCGTTGACGGCGGCATGGCGATGTGAACCCTCCCACTAATTCAATTTCTGCTCCAATGGCTGACCAAAAAACCATCGAACAACGCGTCAAAGAGATCATCGTGAATCAGCTCAACGTAAACGAAGAGCAGATTACGGCGACCGCATCATTCCTAGATGACCTAGGAGCTGACTCACTCGACACCGTCGAGCTGATTATGGCTTTTGAGGAGGAATTTAAGGACGAAATCAAAGGTGAGATTCCTGAATCAGACGCTGAAAAACTGCAAACGGTCGGCCAAGTCATCGATTATATCAAAGCCAAGGCGGGTTCGGTTTAGGTTCTGATTGGCCCAAATTTTTGGCGTTCCGTCTGTTTCCTTTAGGAAATTGTAGGCGGAACGCCTTTTTTTTTCTGAATTGGCCTTTATCGGGTTTTTCAAAGCATGGAGACGTTTTCGCGATCACGCCGAGTTGTCGTAACGGGATTGGGCGCGGTCACTTCGATCGGCCACGACGTAAACTCGTTCTGGGACTCGCTCGTATCCGGCCGATCTGGGATCGACCGCGTGACGCTCTTTGATCCGGGTCAATTTTCTTCGCAGATTGGAGCGGAAGTTAAGGACTGGGATGCGGCCCAGCATATGGATCCGAAGGAAGCTCGACGGAATGATCGATACACTCATTTCGGTTACGTTGCCGCGAGGCAGGCAGTTAAAGATGCAGGATTGGATATGACCAAGGAGGACGGCGATCTGGTTGGTGTGATCATCGGATCGGGAATTGGCGGAATGTTCACCTATGAATCTCAACTCCGCGTCCTCGCTGAACGAGGGCCGCGTAAGGTCTCGCCGTTTACGATTCCATCACTGATCGGCAACATGTGCGCGGGGTTGGTGGCGATAGATCTCGGGGCGCGCGGTCCAAGCTTCGGGATCGTGTCGGCGTGCGCTACGGGCACGCACTCGATTGGCGAGGCGGCTCACACGATCCGCCGCGGGGACGCCGATGTGATGATTGCAGGCGGAAGTGAAGCCGCAATAACGCCCTTTTCTTACGCCAGTTTTTGCTCAATGAAGGCGATGAGCACGCGAAATGGCGAACCACGCAGGGCTTGCCGTCCGTTTGATGCGACCCGCGACGGATTTGTTATGGGTGAGGGTTCTGGGGTCCTCGTTCTTGAATCATTAGAGCATGCGCAAGCTCGTGGAGCGCGCATTTATTGTGAACTCGTCGGTTATGCGGCATCGTGTGATGCCTACCACATCACATCGCCCGACCCGGACGGTAAAGGCTTGTCGCTAGCGATGCGGCGTGCGCTCGCCAGCGGCAGTGTGCTACCGGAGCAAGTGGATTATATCAACGCTCACGGGACTTCGACCCCCTACAATGATAAATTTGAGACCATGTCCATAAAGCGGGTATTTGGAGACCACGCTCGGCGGGTTGCCATCAGTTCGACAAAGTCGATGACCGGTCATTTGCTAGGGGCGGCCGGCGGAATCGAGTCGGTTATTGCGGCTAAGACGATTCAAACGGGGATTATCGCTCCGACGATCAATCTCGAGGAGCCCGATCCGGATTGCGATTTAGATTACGTCCCCAATGTCGCCCGCCGGGCGAAGGTGCGGGTAGTTTTGAGTAACAATCTGGGTTTTGGCGGTCAAAATGCTGCGATAGTGTTTCGCGCGATTTAGTCTTTCTGCCGGATATCAACGACCTTTTTCGGGAGTCCGAATCCTTTGCGAAATTGCCTGGAGGCACAAAAAAACCGCCGCATTTGGGCGGCGGCTTTAAACAGATGAACTTACAATAGACTCAAGCCTTCTGAACCATTCCGGCTTTGATCGCCTTGACCGAAACCAACATGCGTTTCGTTCCGCCACCGGGGAGCTTGACCCTGATTCGTTGAAGATTGGGGCGGAACTTACGCTTCGTGATACTTGTCACGTGCGTGCCGATACCTCCGCTCTTCTTGGACTGACCTTTTCGGTGGATAATGCTGCCCTTGACGGGGCGTTTTCCGGTAATTGCACAGATTCTGGCCATGGTGGTTTAGATTGGTTAAAGGTAGAGGTTAAAGGATCGTCCGTGGGGCGAAGCAAGTTGAAACTTGTTCGGCGGGCCACGGAATTTTGTTTTTCCCATTTATGGAGCCCGAAATGCGTGCAGCACTTGGAATTTCTGGCCAAGATGGGAAGGATGCAGGAGCTGCATCAAGGCAAGTTTGCGCTGACTCATTCGAAGGGCTTCCTCTGACGAAATCGCGGCGATAGTCTCGCCTGCATGTCGAACGAGGAATGCTTCTTGTGATTCGAGGATAGGTATTGGGAATCTGTGCCGCCGAAGTCGGTCAGACAGCCAATCCCAGCAAATGTGACAGGTCAGATCCTTGTTTCCGGCTTGCTCGAGCAAGCGGTTTGATTGGGTGTGATTAAAATATGCCCGGGCGGTGCCGCCGGGCGTATCGTGAGCGATCTCAGACCACGATTTGCCGTAGTCGCAAGCGACAAATAGTCCGGTCCAGTGATCACTTGAGATGGAGTCGACCAAATCGGCGGCCGCAAAAGGCGCGTCGATCCGGTAGTCTTCGGTGGCCTCAATCGGCAGATCCGCGGGCGGGGTGGAATCAATCTCTACCTCAAAAAGGTCCTGAAGGCGAATCTCGACGCCGAGCTCTCGCCATCCGCCACGGCGGTAGGCGAATCTGCGAAAAGGCTGCGCATCGAAAAGTTCATTTGAAAAGACGACGCACGATCCTGATAGGCTCCAAGGCTCTCCGAAGCGCACGGTCCGAGCTGACCTGAATGGGTGGCTAACTCCGGCCAAGATACCGTGCTCCGTTTCTGCACCGATCTCTACAAATTCAAAGTTTCGAGGGTCGGCTCCGGCCAGCAGTTTTAGGCAAGCAGCAGCGATCAGCTCGCCAAAAATCTTCCCGCTGCTACTCGAAGTAAAGAAGTCGGTTTTCTCGCCGTAGCCGACACGGATTCTTGGGCGGGTGTAGTAGCCAACTTCCGGATGGTAGAGCGCAAGTTCCATGAACTGCGCAAAATTCATGACATTTTTTGGACCCGATTTGCATCGAAAGGCATCTGCAAATTTGGCGGTTACCGCGTTTGCCGGCGTAGAAAAGGATGAACCCATTTACAAACTGACACCGATGCGCACAGTCGGCGTGATGTTCAAACGGATTCTTACGCTCGCTGCCGGCGTCATACTTGGCTTGGGTATGGCGTTGGTGGGTGCCAGACTCGCCCAAGCGTGGAGCCTTTGGCCCAATCGCGAAGTGGATCGGGCGTCAGCTCGATTTCGGGAAGTTCTTCAGATTGTGAATGAGAATTTCGTTGAGGCAAAAATCGCGGGATATTCCGACCTGACGAACTCGGCCTTGCATGGATTGGCTGAGTCGCTCGACCCCCACTCGGAATTTATGGAGGTGAAGGACAGCCAGAGTTTCGAAGAGGAACTATTGGGGGAATTTGGCGGTATCGGTATTCAGGTAGAGAGCCGGGTTGGGAAGATTTTGGTGATTGCTCCGATTGCCGATACGCCGGGTGAACGCGCAGGAATTCGTCGGGGCGATGAAATCGTGAGAATCAATGGCAAAAATCTGGAACGCGGCTCTTCCATTGATGAGGTAGTTGGGCAGCTGAGGGGTAAGCCGCAAACGAAGGTATCGATTGGTCTGCTAAGAACAAATGAGCCAAAGCTGATCGATCTCACGTTGGTGCGAGAGGTGATCAAAACAGAAAGTGTGCGCGCAGGGCGCGTGATGGCCGGAGGAATCGGATACATTCAGATTGTTGAGTTTTCCGAACATACTGGAGAGCAATTCGCCAAGGCGTTGGATGCCCTTCTTGAACAAGGGGTCGAAAGCTTGGTGGTGGACCTGCGCAACAATCCCGGTGGTTTGCTAGATGCTGCGGTCGAAGTTGCAGAGTTGTTTTTTAAGAATGGGGAGACGGTGGTTTATACTCAGGGACGCAAAGCAGGGGACCGGGAGGATTATCGCTCTGAAATTGATGGGCCACCGTTGGAAATGCCGGTCGCAGTTTTGATCAATTCCGGCAGCGCCAGTGCGGCAGAGGTGGTTACCGGGGCTCTAAAGGACACAGGTAGGGCGGTCGTGGTGGGGGAGCGTTCGTTTGGAAAAGGCTCTGTTCAGTCGATTTTCAAATTGAAAAATGGCGAGGGCCTTCGATTGACCACCGCACGCTACTTTACTCCAAGCGGCGTAAGTATTCATGAAAAAGGCATTAGTCCTCACGTGGAGGTCGTGATGACGCCCGATGAAGATAGTAAGCTTGGTTTGCAACGCGCTCGGCCGGAGCAGTCTGATCCGTCTCAGTTTCGGGAGCGCTTCGGGTTTGAGCCCATAATGGATCGGCAGTTGGATGCGGCAATCGATGTGCTTTCCGCAGTTAAAATTTTTGGCGATCGTGCTTCGCAACCGGCTGGGAGCACTTCGGCTCGATCGGAGTTTTGAGCCGTGATACTTGCGCTTGAAAGCTCTTGTGACGAGTCGGCCGTAGCGCTGTTCGATCCGCAGAGGGGAATCGCCGGAGAATGGATCCACAGCCAGATTGCTTTGCACGAGCGTCATGGTGGAGTCGTCCCGGATCTTGCGACCCGGGAGCATCTGAAAAACTTCGGACCGCTCTTGGAGCAGGCCAAAGTAATCAAAGAGTTTTCCGCGATTACGAAGGTTGCTGTGACGCAAGGCCCGGGATTGGCGGCGTGCTTAGCTATGGGTGGGGCGGCGGCGAAGGCGTTGGCGTTGGCGTGGGGCGTGCCTCTCGTGGGCGTGAATCATCTTAGGGCTCACGCGTGGTCGCCTTTCATTGGGATTCACGCGGCTGCTCCCAATGACTTTGCCCAGCGCCGGAAGGCGCTTTTGCCTCACTTGGGTTTGATCGTTTCGGGGGGCAATACCTTGCTGTTCGAAATCGGCGAAGAGCTTGTAATCTCTGTCTTGGCCGCCACCAAAGACGATGCGGCGGGTGAGGCGCTTGATAAGGGCGCGAAGCTGCTCGGGTTGGGCTATCCAGGCGGCCCGTTTATCGAGCGATACGCGACGGGTGGGCGGTCCGACGCCTTTGATTTTCCGAAAGGCAACGGACCGCGCGGCGAGTTATCATTTAGCTTTTCTGGACTTAAGACGAGCTTGCGCTACCGCCTTGAGAAAATGTCGATCGGCGAGGTGACTGCCGGTTTACCCGATTTGTGTGCCAGCTACCAACAAGCGGTGATTGATTCGTTGCTCCGCCGGACCCGTGCTGCTTTGCCCTTGCGCCCGTGGCGCAGCCTGGGGCTCTCCGGCGGTGTGGCGAACAATGGAGCTTTGCGTCGGGCGATGTCGGCGGAGGCGGACAAGGCTGGGTTGGAGTTTCTGGCCGCAGCTCCCCGTCATACGGGCGACAACGCAGGCATGATCGGATTTGCAGCTTGGTCTGATGTGGACGGGACCCAGAGAGCCGCGGGTTACGACTTGTCGGTGGAGCCTAATGCCCCGCTCGCTTAAAGCGCGACGGGGCTGAGCTATTTGTAATCGCGCCGTAGGTTACTTGGCAGGATGCCAAGTTCTTCGCGATATTTGGCGACCGTTCTCCGAGCGATTGTGATTCCTTTCGCTTGGAGCTTCTTGACCAATTCCTGATCGCTCAATGGCTCGCCTTTGTTTTCTCCGGACACGAGATCCGCTATCAGCTCCTTGACGCTGGTATTTGAGACGGAGGCTCCGCTCTCGGCTTGATAGCCGGGGGTGAAGAAATATTTGAAAGCGAAAACTCCGTGAGGGGTCTTGAGATACTTGTTGGCGATGGCGCGGCTCACCGTGGTTTCGTGCACGCCCACCACGTCGGCGATTTGGGTCATCGTGAGCGGTCGCAGTTCGGCCACACCTCTCTCAAAGAATGCCACCTGAGCCTTCAAGATTTCATGCGTGATCCGCTCGATCGTGCGTTGGCGCTGTTCGATCGAATCAATCAAGAATTTACCCGCGCGGATGCGTTCGCGGAGGTAGTCTTTTTCTGTTTTTGCCAAATTTCCTTTGGCGATCAGGTCGCGGTAGGTGCTGGAGATGCGAAGCCGAGGGATATAGTCACTGTTGAGTGAGATTTTCCATTCGTTGGCATCTTTTTCAATGGTGACATCCGCGATGACGACGCGGTTGTTGTCCTCGGCGAAACGGCGACCCGGCGCGGGATCTAGTTTGCCGATCTCCTCAATTGCGTTCTGTACGTCGTCTGCCGGAACCGCGAGTTTGCGGGCGAGTTCAGGAATTCGTCGGCGGGCCAGAAGATCGAATTGATCCCGGATGATTCGCATGCTGAGCGAGTCCTTTCGCCCCAGCGAAATCAGCTGTGCCATCAAGCATTCGGCCAAGGATTGCGCCCCGATTCCCGGTGGGTCGAAACCCTTGAGCAAGGTGAGAGCTGTTTTCACCGCGTCCAATGGCAGGCCGGTTTGGAGGGCCACGTCGTTCGGGCTTTGCGTTAAAAATCCGCGGTCATCCAAGCTTCCAACCAAGTGCCGAAGCGCGGCGAGGGTGGGCTCATCGAGGTCGGCGAGCTCAGCTTGCTGCATGAGATGTTCCTGCAACGAGGTCGTCGCGACCAACGAATCGAAAAAATGCTGCCTGCGTTCGGCGTCTTCAGAGGTATAAGGCTGGGCGCCGCCGGCGTCGGCCATATGATCTCGCCAGGCTTCGTCCATTTTCCCCAAAATCTCGAACTCTTTGGAGAAATCCATTTCATCCCTCTTTACGGGAGAGTCATCGGTGGGCGCGGGCGAAGCGGAGTCTTGGTCGTTTTCATTCGAATTGGCGGCCGCGTCCTCATTGTCCTGATCATCGCTCGTCTTATCGAGGCTCTCGCCCTCCATCGGCAACTCTTCGATCGTTGGATTAGCCTGCAATTCTTCCTGGATGACGGAGCGAAGATCCAAGGCGGCGACCTGAAGAATCTTGAGCGATTGCCGAAGCTGGGGCGCGAGAACGAGTGATTGCGTCTGGCGCTGGCGGATGTCCTGACTAAACCCGGGGCCGCTCATGTAAGGAATGTAATGGCTGAAAAGTTCCCCCTACCTGGGGTGGCGAGTGGAGAGCGCAGCAGTGATCGGATCATGCTCGCCGGAAAGCTCTTTCAAACAGAAGCCGAGCGGCTCATTGGTCGGTCCATAGCCGGCTTCGTAAAGATGCCTGTCCAAGTCTGGCAGCACGTCCAAAGAGGCTCGATCTCGTTTGTCATGGTCCTGCTGGAAGCAGCGCGGCAAAACTGGCTCGAGGGCTGGTTTTGTGTCGGATCTGAACGAGCTGAATTGGGGGATCGGCATCGTGAGGATGTTACGCCGGGACTGAGTGCGGGCGACGGTTCGAAACAAATTTTTGTAAAGCAGGACCTCGCACAGCACGATTCCAAGTGGAAACAAGTCGGCCGGGATAGTAGGTTTGAATGATGCTGGTGTGAATCAAGTCGGCCACCAGCCGAGCCTCTCCGCTAACGTTGTCTTGAAACTCCTCGATCGCCGAATGTTTTTCGTGGATCAACCTGACCCCGAATATTTTGCGAAAATTTCCAGCCCCGATATGCACTACTGCGTAGACCAAGCCCGTTTCGCTTTCGGCGATCTTGCGGGTCATCTCATAGCGGAGTTCGGTGAAGATGTGTTTAATCGTGCCCACGAAGGCAGGAGGTCTGGCATCGCGGCAGCTGGCAAGAGTGCAGATTCGTTGTGGGCGTGAATCCTGCTACGGAGGGATTTGACAGGGAGATTTGGTCGGGCACGGTTCAATTATGGTAACCCTTACCGCCCGCGCCGCCAACCGAGTTCGCTCGATGCATGCCGAAATTGCCGAGCCGGCAAAGCGCCTCCGCGTATTTGTCGAGTCGGGTGGCTGCTCGGGTTTCCAATACGGGATGTCGTTCGACGAGCCCAAAGTGGACGACTCAGTCGTCGAGAGCGAAGGCGTGGCCATGTTGCTCGATCCTGCAAGTTTGGCCTATCTTAGCGGTTCCCAAATCGATTTCGACGATGGTCTTCACGGCAAAGGATTTGAGATTAAAAATCCTAACGCCCAAAGCACGTGCGGGTGCGGGAAATCGTTCAACTGACGACCTGCGAATTGGCTTAGCAGGCGGCTTTCCAACGGGGATTACGCCTGCGCCTCGTGCAGCGCTACGATCCCAAGCGTTAGACCCTTCGCTTTAATCGCGCTAAAACCAGCGGCCCGTATTTCTTCGGACAACGCGGAGCGGTCGGGAAACTCTCCGATGGTTTCGTTCAAGTAGATGTAAGCCGCTCGGTCGCCCGTCACGGCTCCGGCGATTAAAGGAAGGATTCGCCGTAAGTAAAAGTAGTAGAAAGGTTGGAACCACGTCTGCGGCTGAGAGAATTCCAAGATCACAACGCTTCCACCGGGTTTAAGAACGCGTCGCATTTCGCAAAGCGAACGGTGTCGATCAGCCATATTGCGGAGCCCGAATGAAATGGTGACGGCGTCGAAACACCCATCAGGCAGCGGGAGTCCAAGTCCATCTCCTAGTTTAAAGTCGACGTTTGCGTAGGAGCCCTGTCTGGCGCGGGATTTCTTCGCCGCGGCCTCGTCGAGCATAGGCTGGCAAAAATCCATGCCGGTAATCTCGGTTTCTTCGGGGAGTGAACCGGCGAGGGCAAAGGCCACGTCCCCGCTCCCGGTGGCCAAATCTAGCACTCGTTTCGGTGAGCTTTTTCTCACCGCATGCACTAAGCAATGGCGCCACCAAACATCAATTCCGCAACTGAGCAATCGGTTCGCCAGATCATACCTCGTCGCGATCCGGGCGAACATGGAATTGACTGATGTAGATTCTGGTTTGGTTGGCATTACGTTAATGGGTTTTATTCCCTATAACTAGTGTGGGGTAAGAGGTTGACGTAAATCACCGGGTGGTTGTACAAGAATCAGAATAGGTTGAAACTCGAAACGTCTAACAACTAATACACAACAATGGCCTCAAATCTAACCAAGCGAGAAATTGTCCTGCAGATCTTCCGTAAGACGGGATTTCCCCAAAAGCAAATTGTCGACACCGTGCAACAGACGCTCGATATCATTCAAAAAGCTCTCGCGGATGCCCGTAACGTGGAGCTCCGTAATTTCGGCGTGTTAGAGGTGCAAGTCCGCAAGCAACGCATCGGCCGCAATCCCAATAAGCCCGAAGCCGAAGTCATCATCCCTCAACGTGCGGTGGTGAAATTCAAATCGGGTAAGATCCTTAAGCAACAGCTCAAGAAGATCGACCTCGCGAAGCTCGTCTAAGCGTTTATTTTTTGATTAAACCCGGACCGATGCAAATCGGATCCGGGTTTTTTTGTTGGCGAAGAATGGGACGTAGCGGCACATTTATTCCCCCATGGCTACTTTTCAGACGCTGCCCGGATTCCGAGAATTCTACCCCGAGGATTTTGCCCGTCGGAATCATGTGTTCCGTTTGTGGCGACAGACGGCGAGCACCCACGGATTCGCCGAATATGACGCGCCGGTTTTGGAATCGCTTGAACTTTATAAGGCAAAGTCAGGCGACGAAATCGAGGGTCAGCTCTTTAGTTTCACGGATAAAGGCGGGCGTGAGGTTGCACTACGTCCCGAGATGACCCCGACGGTTTGCCGACTCATCGGAGCCAAGGCGAGTGCCCTCAAGCGTCCGATCAAATGGTTTAGCATCGGTGAATTTTATCGCTACGAACGGATGCAGAAGGGGCGGGGTCGATGCTTCTCCCAGTTCAACGCCGATATCTTTGGCGAACCCGGACCGGAAGCGGAGATCGAGTTGATCGCGTTGCTCACTCAGTGTCTCTGCGCCTTCGGTTTGACCGAGCAGGATTTCTACGTGCGCCTGAGTGATCGGAATCTGTGGTTCTATTATCTCGAGGCTCTAGGGCTCGATGAACCTCGCATCCGGGCGGTGCTCGGGGTCGTGGATAAATTTGAAAAGGCGGGCGACGACGCGTTTAAGGCCTACACGGAGCAGTTCGGTGAACTCGACGCCACGCTGAAGGCCAAGGTGCTTGCGTTCTTGCAGATCAAGTCTCTCGCCGCCCTGGAGGCCCTGCTCACTCCCATCGGTGGCGATAAACTGGCCGCGCGATTGGTGGAGTGGCGCAAGTTGCTCGGCGGTCTCACGGCGATGGGACTTGAGCGGTTCATCGAGGTCGATTTGGGCGTGGTGCGGGGGTTGGCGTATTACACGGGCTTTGTGTTTGAGGCGTTTGACCGGAAAGGTGAACTGCGGGCATTGGCCGGTGGCGGACGCTACGACGATCTCGTCCAGAAGCTCGGCGGACCGGCGTTTCCTGCGGTCGGTTTCGCCATCGGCGACATGACGTTTGCGCTGTTGCTGGAGCAACGCGGCTTGATGCCGACCTTGGTGCAGGTGCCTGATGTCTACTGCGTGATCGGCGGCGAGGCGGAGAGGATAGCGGCGTTTGGGGCTATCCAGCCAATCCGCGCTTCGGGCTATCGGGTGGATTATCCGATGAGGGACGTCGCGTTCGGCAAACAACTGAAGGCGGCCTCGGACTCGGGCGCGAAGCTGGCGTTGATTTTTGGCGCCGACGAATTGGCAAAAGGTGTCGTGAAGATCCGAAATCTCGGCGACCGCACGGAGAGCGAGATTCCGAGCGCGGATGTGGTGGCGGCCGTGCGCGAATTCTTTACGAGCTAGTTGCGCCGTCCGGAACGGACGGCGCGTCCGCGTTCACCTGTCTTACTTTAAATCGGAAGGACCGAAAGCGTGGGGGAGGAGGCGGTCCAGAGTCGTCTCGATGCGCTCGTTAGAATCGCAGATCGAGATGACGATGGCGGTCGGGCCGAGTTCGTTGATGACTTGGCGACACGCGCCGCAAGGACTCGTCGCAGTGGGGGTGGGCGTGTAGACAACCACAGCTTGCACTACGCGTTCGCCGGCGGCGGCGGCGGTGAAGATTGCGGTGCGTTCGGCGCAGTTGCAGAGCCCAAAAGAGGCGTTCTCGACGTTGCAGCCGGTGTAGATTTTTCCCGAACCGGTCAGAATCGCCGCGCCTACAGCGAATTTCGAATAAGGAGAGTAGGAGGCGCGCGCGGCCGTTCGCGCGGCTTTTTCGAGGCGGCGGCAAAGCGAGGCGGGAATTTTCTTGGCCATGGTTTTGGTGGGTTAAAGGCCGAGTTCTTTTTTGGTTTCGGCGAAGGCGTTGATGGCAAGCTCGAGATCACTCCAGCTATGGGCAGCGCTTACCTGCGTGCGGATGCGGGCGGTGCCTTGGGGGACTACGGGATAAAAAAAGCCCACCACGTAAACGCCTTTTTCCAACATGCGCGCAGCGAACCTTTGGGAGAGCGCGGCGTCGCCCAGCATTACGGGCACGATGGGGTGAGTGCCGGGTTTGATGGTGAGACCGGCGGCGGTCAGACCGGCGCGGAAGAACCTAGTGTTTTCCGCCAGTCGGTCGCGGAGTTCGGTGGAACGTAAAAGCAGGTCGAGGGTGGCGAGGGAGGCGGCGACGATCACGGGTGCGACCGAGTTGGAAAACAGGTAGGGGCGCGAACGCTGGCGGAGCAATGCGACGATCTCGGCGGATGAGGCGGTGAAGCCTCCGCTAGCTCCGCCCAAGGCTTTTCCGAGAGTGCCGGTGATGATGTCGATGCGGCCGACGAGGTCGTGGTGCTCGTGGGTGCCACGACCGGTGCGGCCGAGGAAGCCGGAGGCGTGGCAATCGTCCATCATCGTGAGCGCGCCGTAGTTTTCGGCGAGGTCGACGATGGCGGGAAGATTGGCGATCGTGCCGTCCATCGAGAAGACGCCGTCGGTTGCGATCAAGGTGTGGCGCGCCCCGGCGGCCTGCGCGGCACGGAGTTGGGTCTCAAGATCCGCCATATCGTTGTGGCGATAGCGGAAGCGTTTGGTTTTCGAAAGGCGGATACCATCGATGATCGAGGCGTGGTTGAGTTCGTCGCTGATGATCGCGTCTTCAGCGGAGAGCAGGGTTTCAAAGAGCCCGCCGTTGGCGTCGAAGGCGGAGGGATAAAGGATAGTGTCGGCGGTGCCGAGAAACGCACTGAGCTTGGATTCGAGTTCGCGGTGAATTTCCTGGGTGCCGCAGATGAAACGCACCGAGGCGAGTCCGTAGCCCCAGCGGTCGAGGGCGGCGTGGGCGGCGGCGATGATCGCGGGGTGGTCAGCAAGGCCGAGGTAGTTGTTCGCACAAAAATTTAGGACTGGTTGGCCGCCCGCGACCGCGATGCGGGCCGACTGCGGGGTGGCGATGAGGCGCTCGCGTTTGGTGAGGCCGGCGACCTCAATCTCATCGAGGGTTTTTCGGAGGTGGGCGAGGTAGGCGGGCGTCATGGCTCAATCCCAGTTGAGAATAATTTTTCCGCTGCGGCCCGAGCGCATAAGGTCAAAGGCAGTTTGGAACTCGGTGTAGTGAAACCGGTGCGTGATGACCGGTGAGATATCGAGGCCCCGCTGGATGAGGGAGGTCATTTTATACCAGGTCTCATACATCTCACGGCCGTAGATGCCGCGGATCGTGAGCATGTTAAAAACGACCTTGTTCCAATCGACGGCGGCGGCGCCGGGCATGATGCCGAGCAGGGCGATGCGGCCGCCGTGGGCCATGTTGTCGATCATGGTGTTGAGGGCGACGGGGTTGCCGGACATTTCCAAGCCGATGTCGAAGCCTTCCTTCATGCCGATCTCGCGTTGGACGTCGGGGAGTTTTTCTTTGGAAACATCGACGGTGCGCGTCGCGCCCATACGGGCGGCGAGGGCGAGGCGGTCGGGGTTGACGTCGGTGACGACGATTTTTCGTGCGCCCGCTTGCCACGCGATGGCGGTGGCCATGCAACCGATCGGGCCGGCGCCGGTGATGAGCACGTCTTCGCCGACGAGGTCGTATTGGAGCGCGGTGTGCGTGGCGTTGCCGAGTGGGTCGAAGCAGGAAAGCACGTCGAGCGGGATCGCGGGGTCGACATGGACGGCATTGCTAGCGGGGATGCAGAGGTATTCGGCGAACGCGCCGTCGCGATTCACGCCCACGCCTTTGGTGTCTTTGCAAAGGTGGCGGCGGCCGGCGAGGCAGTTGCGGCAGAGGCCGCAGACGATGTGGCCCTCGCCGTCGACGAGATCGCCGGGTTGAAAGCCAATAACATTAGCCCCGACGGCGGCGATGGTGCCGACGAACTCATGGCCGACGATCATCGGCGTCTTGATCGTTTTCTCGGCCCAAGCGTCCCAGTTATAAATGTGAATATCGGTCCCGCAGATGGAGGTTTTTTTGACCTTGATTAGGACGTCGTTGACGCCCGGCGTCGGGACCGGGACTTCGGTGAGTGAAAGGCCGGGGCCGGGAGCGAGTTTGGCGATGGCGCGCATAGCAGAGAATAATGGGTTATTCAGAAAGAAGGAGCGCTCCCTCGAGGGCAAGGAGACGGGTTTTGGTGCGAATGCCGCCGGGACCGGAGAACCCGGTCATGCCGCCGTCGGCACCTACGATGCGGTGACACGGCACTAATAGGGGCCATGGGTTGGCCCCGAGGGCGGCGGCAACGGCGCGGGCGCTGCCGGCCGGGAGCCCGAGCGTAGTGGCGAGTTCGCCGTAACTCCGCGTGACGCCTGGAACGATCGCGAGAGCGGCGACGTAAACGCGGCGTTCAAAGTCCGTCACGATCGAGAAAACATAGGGCGCGTCGGCAAACGTCTGAAATTCTCCGCCGAGGTGCCGCTGAACTGCCTCGATCAGCGCCGTGAGCCACGAGGGCGGAAGGGTCTCGGCGGGTTCGGGTAAATCGCCACCGGCGAGAGAAAAGCTGAGTAGCCCTCGCTGGTCCCATGCGACGGCGCAGTCGCCGAATGCGGTGGAGAAACGGTGGCGTTGCATATGAGTTTGCATCGTGGGCGGTGTGCCGGTGCTGTCGAAACCAAAGCCGATGAATAACCGCTTCTACTCCGACTTCGACGCCGAGACTTATGGAGCGGTCCGCAAAACGGATTACCGCAATGCGTTTCAGATCGATCGCGACCGGATCATCCACGCGCACGCGTTTCGAAAGCTGCAGTCCAAGACGCAGGTTTTCCTCTCGGGAGAATACGATTTCTACCGCACCCGCCTCACGCACTCGATGGAAGTCGCTCAAATCGGGCGATCCATTTGCCACTTTTTGCGCATGCAGAGTGGCCCGCTCGGCGCGGATTTTTTTGTGGACGGGGATTTGGTTGAGGCGGTGTGTCTCGCGCACGATCTCGGGCATCCGCCGTTTGGACATTCGGGTGAGCGGACGTTGCAGGAGTTGATGCTACCCTGGGGTGGATTTGAGGGGAACGCGCAGACGCTGCACCTGCTTACCGAGACGATGTATCAGAACGAATCTGGCGTGCGCGGGATGCAGGCGACGCGGGCGCTGCTGGACGGGGTGTTAAAATACAAGAAACTGTTCGCGGAATTTCCGACCCCGCCGGCGAACCATTTTTTATATGATCCGCAGGGGGCGGTTCGGGGTTTTGTTTTTGGGGCCCAAGCGATCCCAACGGAGATGCACGGCGGAGAAAAACTGAATGCGTTCAAAAGTGTGGAGTGCCAAATCATGGACTGGGCGGACGATGCGGCTTACTCGCTCAATGACATCGTCGACGGGGTGAAGGCTGGGTTTTTGACGATGGAGCGCGTCGAGGCTTGGGCGGCGGACGAGGCGCTCGATTCGGAGCGGCAGGCGTGGCTCGACGGGCTGTTCGCGGCCATGCGCGGCGACCGATTGGAGAATGTGTTCTCGGCGAAGATCGGGACATTTATCACGGCGTGTCGGCTGCGCGAGCGGACGAATTTTATGAGCGCGGCGACGAACCGCTACCGCTTCGAATTGGTCGTCGGCGCGGCCGCCGAGCGGGAGGCGGCGTTTTATAAGAAAATGGCCAACGCCATCATCTTTGAAAGCCCGCAGCTCCAGCAGATGGAGCATAAGGCTCGGAAGGTGATGTGCGAGTTATGGGACTCGGCTTGGAAAAATTACGTCGAGCGAAAGGGCCGCATTATCCACATCTTGCCGCCGCGGGTCGGGCGGTTGATCGCGGCGGAACCGACCGAAGCGGGCAAGGCGCGGCAAATCTGCGACTGGTTGGCGGGATTGACCGACGGGATGATTGTGCGGACTTACCAGCGGTTGTTTGACCCGGAGTTCGGATCGATCCGGGATTTGAGCTGACGGGATACGAAAGACGGAAAGCCCGATTGGGACATCGGGCTCGACCTCAAGCCGCGAACCGACGCGTTACGATGTCCCAAGCGACGACGTTCCACCAGGCTTTGAGGTAGTCGGCGCGGCGGTTTTGGTAGTTCAGATAATAGGCGTGCTCCCAGACATCGCAGGCGAGCAGGCAGGTGCGGTCAGTCTGGTAAAGTTCGCCGTCCTGATTGGGGGCGGTGGTGATCTTCAGTTTCTTCGTGGCGTGATCGACGATGACGAAGGACCAGCCGGAGCCGAAGACCCGGAGCGAGGCGGCGTTGAAGGCCTCGCGGAATTTTTCAAACGAGCCAAACTCGGCGGTGATGGCGGCGGCGAGTTTCTCGCCCGGTTGGCCCCCGGCGCCGGCGGTGCCGACGGGGCGCATAATCTGCCAGAAGAATTCGTGGTTCAAGTGACCGCCGCCGTGGTTGCGGACGACGGGCTGGAGGGTGGCGGGGAGGGTTTCGCGCTGCCGCAGGAGTTGTTCGACGGTTTGGCCGTGGAGCTTGGGATGGTCCTTGAGCGCGGCGTTTAAATTAGTGACGTAAGCGGCGTGATGCTTGCCGTGGTGGAGTTTCATCGTCGCGGCGTCGATATGCGGCTCGAGCGCGGCGAAGTCGTAGGGCAAGGCCGAGACGGCAAACGGGTAGGTTGCGCCGGCGGCGGCGGGTGGCGTCGGCGCAGTGGCGGCGGAAAGTTTCGAAAGCGCGGGCGTGAGCGACGCGGCGAGGGCCGCGGTGGAGGAACGGGTGAGGAAAGAGCGGCGATTCATGGGTGAGAGCGTAAGGGGCGGACGGGCTTTATCAAGTGGCGGCAGGCGAAGCGGCGGGCGCGAGTTGGCCGGCGGCGACGGCATCGCGCAGCATTTGGTCGATGGCGGCCGCGAGCCCGACCGAGCCCTCGGCGACGGGCGCGGCGCGGGTTTGGGCCTGCGGGAGGCTGACGCGGTGTTTTCGCCAACTGCCGCCCTCGGTGCGGGCGTTGAGGAGCATCGGCTGAAAACGATCGCAGGCGTGAGCAAATTTCGCTTCGGGTGTGGCGCGGGCTTCAAACTCGTCCCAGAGCGCGCGGAACTCGCGGGCCTGATCGACGGGGAGCAGACCGAAGATGCGATCGGCGGCGCGGGCTTCGCGGTCGTGTTGGCCCGCCATCGCGGCGGAGTCGTAGGCAAAGGTGTCGCCGGCGTCGATTTCGACGAGGTCGTGGATGAGGCCCATCTTTAAAACGCGAAGCACATCGAGGTGCGGGACATTGGCGTGTTCGGCGAGGACCATGGCGCAGAGGCAAAACGCCCAAGAGTGCTCGGCGTCATTTTCGGGGCGGCGGCTCGCAATGTTGATGGTCTGGCGGAAGATTTCCTTCAGTTTATCACACTCGGCGATGAAGGTGATTTGCTGCGCAAGCCGCGCGACAGAACGATCGCGGCTCATGGCTTGAGGTAAGGTGTGAGCACCTTGGTCCAGATGGCGTAGCCGGATGGATTCATATGGAGCTGGTCGGCGATGAAGAGTTCAGGGCGGGTTTGGCCTTGGGCGTCGAGCATCGGAGTGGCGACGTCGACGAAGATGCGGTGCGGGTGTTTGGCGCACTCGGCGGCGATCAGGTCGTTGGCGCGGAGAACGTTTTCGCGGATTTTCGCGCGCGAGGGGCTCTCTTTGATCGAGAGGAAGATGATCTTGGTCTTGGGCAGAGCGGCGTGGATTTTGGCGGAGAGTTTTTGGAAATCACCGAGGACGGATTCGGGGGACTTGCCGGCCTGAAGGTCGTTTTCGCCGGCGTAGATGACGACGAGGCGCGGAGCGTAGGGGAGAATGATGCGATCGACGTAGAAGACGCTGTCGGTGAGTTCGGAGCCGCCGAAGCCGCGGTTGATGACAGGAACGCCGGGGAAGTCGGCGGCGAGGCTGCTCCAGCGCCGAATGGAGGAGCTGCCGACGAAGACGACGGCGCCTTGGGCGGGAGCCTTGAGGGCGTCGGCCTGAGTGTATTTTTCGATCTCGGTCGCCCATTTTTCCGGGGCGGCGAAAGCGTGAGCCGAAAAAAGGAACGCCGCGGCGAAAAGAAGTCGGAGGTATTGGAGTGGAGCCATGTTGAAAGTGAGTCGGCGGGTGGGTAGACGTGCAATCCGGGATCAAATTTTATCAAAGGTGAAGTTGCGCCACCATGGAATAGAGGCATCCGGTAACGCTCATGGGATTATTGCATGCTTCACTTCAACTTGGCGCGCTCGCGCTGCCGAATCGGATCATCATGGCGCCGTTCACGCGTTGCCGAGCTTCGGCGGGGCGGGTGCCGAATGAGCTGATGCGCGACTATTATGTACAGCGGGCGAGCGCGGGGCTGATTCTTTCCGAGGCGACGGCGGTGGATCCGATGGGCGTGGGTTATCCGGATACACCGGGTATCTGGTCGGAGGCGCAGGTCGCGGGCTGGGCGACGATCACGGCGGCGGTGCGCGCGGCGGGCGGGCGGATGTTTTTGCAGCTCTGGCACGTGGGACGCGTTTCCGACCCCGTGTATCTCGATGGAAAACTCCCGGTCGCGCCCAGTGCGATCGCGCCAACTGGGCACGTGAGCCACATTCGGCCGCAAAAGGCGTTTGAAACGCCCCGGGCGCTGGAGCGGGCGGAGATTGCGGGCGTGGTCGAGGCGTTTCGGCGCGGGGCGAAAAACGCGCGGCGCGCCGGCTTTGACGGGGTGGAGATTCACGGGGCCAACGGTTATCTGCTCGATCAGTTTTTGCAGAGTTCCTCGAACCACCGGACGGATGATTATGGCGGGACGGTGGAGAATCGCGCGCGGTTCGCTTTGGAGGTGACCGAAGCAGTCACGAGCGTATGGGGCGCGGACCGCGTCGGCTACCACCTCGCGCCGCGGGGTGACTCGGACGGCATGGGCGACTCGAGTCTGGCGGCGACGTTTGGCTATCTCGCGACGGAGCTGGGCAAGCGGAAGCTGGCTTTCCTGTGCGCACGCGAAGGACTCGCGGAGCCGCGGCTTGGGCCTGTGCTCAAGCGGGCGTTTGGCGGGGTGTTTATTGCAAATCAAGGATTCACCGCGGCCGAGGGCGAAGCCGAGCTCGCGGCGGGCAACGCGGACGCGGTCGCGTGGGGCAGACTTTTTATCGCCAACCCGGATTTGCCGCGGCGATTTGCGGTGCAAGCGGCGTTGAACGAGCCAGTGCCCGCGACGTTCTACGGTGCCGGTGCGGCTGGGTATACGGATTATCCAGCGATGGTGGGATGAGGCAGAAGCCGGGAATCGCGGCATAAAGCTGCTCCGACAATTTCTATGCAGAACAAAATTGCTCTCATCACCGGCGCCAACAAAGGCATCGGTCTCGAAACGGCCCGGCAACTCGGGCGCCAAGGTATCACGGTGCTGCTCGGTTCGCGCGATGCGGGCCGTGGCGCCCTTGCGGCGGCGCAGCTCAAGGCGGAAGGGATCGACGGGCGCGCGTGGGCCCTGACGGTGACGGACGAAGGGTCGATCCGGGCGGCTGTAGCGCGGGTGGAACAGGAATTCGGGCGTCTGGATATTCTGGTGAACAACGCGGGCGTGCTCGACTACGCGACGGAAACGGGGCCGAGCACGGTGACGGCGGCATCGTTGCGGGCGACCTTCGACACGAATTTTTTCGGGCTCGTGGCGGTGACCCAGGCTTTCCTCCCGTTGCTCAAAAAATCGGAGGCGGGGCGGATTGTGAATCTCTCGTCGATCCTCGGCTCGCTCACGGAGCACGGCGATGCGAACTCACCGATCTACCCGGCGCGGTTGCTCGGCTACGATGCTTCAAAGGCGGCCGTGAATATGTTTACCGTCGAGCTCGCGCAGGAATTGAAGGGCACGGCGATCAAGGTGAACTCGGCGCATCCGGGCTGGGTCAAGACGGACATGGGCGGTGCGGGCGCCCCGTTGGAGATCGCCGACGGGGCCAAGACCAGTGTGGCGCTCGCGCTGTTGCCGCCGGAGGGACCGAGCGGCGGGTATTTTCACCTCGGCGTACACCTGCGTTGGTGAGCCGCGCTGGCAGGGTGCCGTCGGTCGGCCGCCCGCCAGCGGGTCGTCGGACGGCGGTTATTTGCCCAAGAACGCGGGCTGGGGGAGTGCGGTCGAAGCGCCCTCGGTCTCGGTGACGGGCTTGGGCGTGAGGTGCTTCGAGAAGCGTTCCATGTAGAGATAAAACACGGGCGTGATGTAGAGGGTCAGGATCTGGGAGACGACGAGGCCG
Organism: Opitutus sp. GAS368; assembly: GCA_945882935.1. Taxonomy (GTDB): domain Bacteria; phylum Verrucomicrobiota; class Verrucomicrobiia; order Opitutales; family Opitutaceae; genus Tous-C4FEB. The sequence goes on along the minus strand of CAMCWW010000004.1, from coordinate 43,077 downwards.
CCCACGACGGCGAGACCAAGGGTGCGTCGGGCGTCGGCGCCGGTGCCCCAGCCGAGGGCGATGGGCAAGGTGCCGGCGATGGCCGCAAACGTCGTCATCATGATTGGGCGGAAGCGGACGATGCAGGCTTCGAAGATGGCGTCCTCGGCGGATTTGCCGTGTTGGCGCCGGGCATCGAGCGCGAAATCGATCATCATGATCGCGTTCTTTTTTACGATCCCGATGAGCATGATTAGACCGACGTAGCCATACATGTTTAGCTCCTCGCCGAAGGCGAGGAGGGTGACGAGCGCGCCGAACGTGGCGGCGGGCAGGCCGGAGAGAATCGTGATCGGGTGAACGAAGTCTTCGTAAAGAATGCCGAGCACCAGGTAGATCACGAGTACGGCAATGATGAGAGTGAGCCCAAGCCCTTGCAGTGAGCTGGTGAAGGCCGCGGCGGTGCCTTGAAACGTGCCGCTGACGGTGGCGGGCAGGATTTCTCGCGCGATCTTCTCGATCTCTTCCGTGGCTTGGCTGAGAGCGAGTTCAGGTTTGAGATTGAAGCTGATCGTGACTGCGGGCACTTGGCCGAGGTGAGCGACGGTGAGCGGGCCGACGGAGGGGCGCAGCTTGGCGACGGCCTCCAGCGGGATGAGTTTACCTTCGCGGTTGCGCAAGTAGAGCAGGGCGAGCGAAGCGGGGTCGCGGAGGTATTTCGCCTCCAGTTCAAGAATGACGGCGTACTGGTTGGTGGAGGTGTAAATCGTGGAAATTTGCCGCGAGCCAAACGCGCTGTAGAGGGCCTCTTGAACTTGCTGGGCGTTAAGACCGAGGGAGGACGTTTTGTCGCGGTCGATGTCGATGATCAGCTGCGGGCTGGTGATCTGTAGGTCGGAGTTGAGGTCAATGATTCCGGGCACTTCGCGCACGCGCTCCACGAGCAGCGGGGTGGTGCGGTAGAGTTCCTGCAAATCAGTCCCGTAAAGCGTGTATTGATAAACTGAGGAAGAACCGCGCGAGCCGAGTCGGATGCTGGGAGGCACGGTCGGGAAGACGCGAACGCCGGGAATCCCCGCGGTGGCAGCGCGGAGTTGTTGGGCGATTTCAGCGGCGGGCAAGCGGTCGGTATCGACCAAGCCGACAAACATGCGCCCGGTGTTGCTGGCGCCACCGCCCCGGCTGTACGAGCCGGTGAACGCGATGATATCCCGCACGCCGGGGTTGGCCTTGATGGCGGCCATGACCTTGCGCTGGTAGCCGGTCATGGCCTCGAAGGAGGTGTCTTGGGCGGCTTCGACGATGACCTGAATGCGGCCGGTATCCTCGGTGGGAATGAAGCCCTTTGGGATGATAACGATCAGCCACAGCGTGAGGCCAACGGTGGCGAGAGCGACGCCCATGGTGAGGCCGCGCCGGCGAAGCGAGTAACGCAGCGTGCGCTCGTAGAAATCGACGCTCCCTTGGAAAACGCGCTCGCTGGCGGCATAGATTTTTCCGTGCTGCTTCGCGTGGTCGACGGGTTTGAGAAACCGGCTGCAGAGCATCGGAATCAAAGTGAGAGAAACAAAGCCCGAGACGAGAATGGCGGCCGAGATGGTGATGGCGAACTCGTGGAGCAAGCGGCCCAAGACGCCGCCCATGAAGAGCACGGGGATAAACACCGCAACCAGAGAGATGGTCATCGAAACGATCGTGAAGCCGATTTCGCGCGAGCCGCGCAGGGAGGCGGCAACGACCGATTCGCCCTTCTCGATGTGGCGGACGATATTTTCGAGCATCACGATCGCGTCATCCACCACGAAGCCGACGGAGAGGGTGAGAGCGAGCAGGGTGACGTTGTTGATGCTGAAACCGAAGAAATACATCACGGCAAAGGTGCCGATGATGGCGATGGGCATCGCGATGCTGGGAATGATCGTGGCCGAGAGCGCGCGCAGGAAGAGGAAGATCACCAGCACGACCAAAATGATCGCGAGGACCAAGGTGAACTTCACGTCGTGGACGGAATCGCGGATTGAAATCGAGCGGTCGACGACGATTTCAAGGTCGATGGTGGCGGGGAGCTGGGCCCGAAATGCGGGCAGGAGTTCCTTGATGCCATCGACGACCTTGATCGTGTTGGTGCCGGGCTGGCGCTGGATCGAAAGCACGATGGCCCGGGTCTCCTTGGTGCCGCCGGCGAATTCCGGGTCTTCGACGCCGTTGATGAAGCGCTGGTCGAACCAGCTGACGGACTTTTCATTTTCAACGCTGTCGGTGACCTGAGCCACGTCGCCGAGGCGCACGGCGGCGCCGTTGCGGTAGGTTACGATCACGTTGCGGAAGCCGGCGGCGTCTTTCAGCTGGCCGGTGGCGAGAAGGGTGGTGGCCTTGGAGGCGCCGTCGATCACGCCGGCGGGGAGGTTGACGTTGTTGGTGCTGAGGGCGGTGCGGACCTCGTCGATGCCGATGCTCCGGGAGGCGAGGGCGCGGGGATCGACGCGGACGCGGACGGCGTATTTCTGCGCGCCGAAGACATTGACTTGGGAGACGCCGTCGACGGTGGAGATACGCTGGGCGAGAACGGTCTCGGCGAGTTCGTTGATCTCGGAGAGGGCGAGAGTTTTGGAGGAGAGGGCGAGCAGGAGAATCGAGTCGTCGTTGGGGTTGGACTTTCGGAGTGATGGCGGGCTCGGCATGTCCTGCGGCAGCCGGCGCTGGACGGCGGCGATGGCGGATTGGACGTCTTGGGCGGCGCCGTCGATGCTGCGGTCGAGGGTGAACTGCATCGTGACCGAAGTGCTCCCGAGAGAGCTGGTCGAGGTCATCGATTCGATGCCGGCAATGCTGGAAAATTGTTGCTCGAGCGGCGTGGCGACGGAGGCGGCCATCGTCTCGGGGCTCGCGCCGGGCAGGCTGGCCGAGACGGAAATGGTAGGAAAGTCGACGTTGGGCAGATCGCTGACGGGGAGGCGCTCGTAGGCCATCCAGCCGAAGAGCGTGATCGCCGAGGTGACGAGCGTCGTCATCACCGGCCGGCGGATGAAGTGTTCGGGAATGTTCATGGCGCTTTTTTCTCCATCGTAGGCGTGACGGCGGGGGGAGTGGGCGGAGCTGTGGGAGCCGAGGGTTCGGGCGCTTTACCCTTGGCTTTTTCGCCGGTTTTGGGGCCTTTGCCGGACTTTCCACCGCCGGAAGCATCGGCGGTTTTGATTTCGACCGGGCGGCCGGGAATTACGCGAAGTTGTCCGTCGGACACGATGGTTTCGCCCTCGGTCAAGCCCTTGGCAATGACGGCCAAGGGTCCGGAGAGACGCTCGACGGTGACCGGACGAAGCTCGGCGGTTTTGTCTTCTTTGATCACGAAGACGTGTTGCCCGGCTTGGGAGGTCTGGAGGGCGCTGCTGGCCACGGTCAGGACCTCGGGCGCGGCCAAGGTGAGGTTCACGGTGGCAAATTGCCCGGGCCAGAGGCGCTGCTTGGGGTTGGGAAACGTGCCTTTGAGTTTCAACGTGCCGGTGGACGCATCGACGGTGTTGTCCATGAACGTAAGTTCGCCTTCCTCGGGGCGATCGTCGGGGCCGGGCGGGGTCACCTTGATTTTGAGCGCACCTTGAGCGCGGTATTGGACGAGCGAACCGAAGTATTGCTGCGGCACGCTGAAGGTGACGTTGATCGGGCTGATTTGGTGCACGGTGACGAGCTGGCCGGCCGAGTCGTTGCCGCGGATCAGGTCGCCCTCGTGAACCGTGACGTTGCCAGTGCGGCCGTCGAGGGGCGCGCGGATCAGGCAGTAGTCGAGCTGGAGACGGGCATTGGCGGCGGCGGACTCGCTGGCGAGTTGCTGGGACTGGAGGGCGCGGGCGGAGTCGGCGATCGATTGGAACTGCTCCTGCGAAACGAGCGCGCCCTCGTTGAGCGTGCGGTAGCGGTCGACTTGAGCCTGCGCCGTGCCGAGCTGGACCTTGATCCGTTGCAGGTCGGCCTCGGCAGAACGCAGTGAGTTTTGAAAGGGCCGGGAGTCGATCTCGAAGAGAACATCGCCCTGCTTCACGACTTGGCCCTCGGTGAAGTGAATCTTGATAAGCGTGCCGGTGACTTGGGAGCGAACGGTGGCGGTGCGGCTGGGCTCGACCGCGCCGATCGCGTCGAGCGTAAGCGGAACGACCCGACGCTCGACTTTGCTGGCCACCACCGGGGCCGCGCCGCCGCCGCCGCGCCCAGCGGGTGCCTTGGCTTTGTCGGCGCATCCCGTCAGTCCCAGCAGCAAACCAAGTCCGAGCAATTGAAAGAGAAAGCGTTGAGCGCCGGGAATTAGGGGACGTTGTAACATCAGTGGAGAGGGAGCGTGCACAGAAAACAGGGTGAAGCAGGCAAAAAGACGAGCGAACGGAGTAAGAGTTTTGTCCCAGCGGGCGCAAGATGCGTGCCACGAGGGCCGGCCGCGTCCCGTCATATCACTAACGTTTTCCTTGCTAGGGTTGGGCGCTGAGATTTCCCTCGAGGGACCATTGTCTTTATGAAAGTCCTCGTTGCCGATAAGATCTCACCCAAAGGAGTAGCCTACCTGCGCGCGCAGCCGGGCTTGGAAGTCATCGAGGCTTACGGCTCGTCGCCTGAAAAGATGTTGGAATTGGTCAAAGACGTCCACGCGATCGCGGTGCGTTCGGAGACGAAGATTACCGCCGCGGTGTTTGCTGCGGCGCCGCTGTTGAAAGTGGTCGGTCGGGCTGGGGTCGGGGTGGATAATGTCGATGTCGAGGCGGCCACGGAGCGCGGCGTCATCGTCATGAACACGCCCTCGGGCAATACCATCGCGACGGCTGAGCTGACGTTTACCCATATTCTATGTGGCGCCCGGCCGGTGCCGCAGGCTGCGGCTTCCATGAAGGCGGCCCAATGGGATCGGAAGAGTTTTTCCGGCATCGAGCTTTTTAAGAAAACCCTCGGCGTCGTCGGCTTTGGCCGCATCGGTGGCGAGGTCGCGAAGCGCGCCCAAGCTTTCGGCATGCGCGTCATGGCTTACGATCCCTATCTCGCACCCAGCCGCGCCAAGGCTATGCAGGTGGAGGCGGTCACGTTGGATGAACTGCTGGCCCAGTCGGACTACATCACGGTCCACATGCCGCTCACCGATGATACCAAATACATGATTGATGAAGCGGCTTTCGCGAAGGCGAAGAAAGGCCTGCGGATCTTCAACTGTGCCCGCGGCGGGATTATCAAGGAAACAGCTCTGATCGCGGCGGTGAAATCCGGCCAGGTGGCCGCCGCCGGTCTCGACGTGTTCGAAGACGAGCCCTTGGCCAAAGACAGCGAGCTGCGCAGTCTGGCCAACGTCACGCTCACCCCCCACCTCGGCGCGTCGACCACCGAGGCCCAGGAAGCCGTCGGCATCGAGGTCGCCGAGCAGATCGCCGATGTGTTGCTCAACGGTGCGGTCCGCAACGCCGTCAATCTGCCCTCGGTCGATGCCGCCACCGCCAAGATTCTCGGGCCCTACCTCGATCTTGGCGCCAAGCTCGGCACCTTAGTGCAGCAACTCGCACTCCCGGCCGTTGCCAAGCTCCGCATCACCTACTATGGCAAGATCGTCGATCTCGACGCCAACGCCATCACCCGAGCCATCCAGCGCGGCTACCTCGCGCGCATCAGCGGCGACGGCGTCAACGTCGTCAATGCACCGGTGATGCTCGAACGCCTCGGCCTCAGTCTCGAAGTCGTGAAGTCGACCGACGACTCCGATTACACCGAGCTCATGTTGGTTGAAGCGGTCGCCGCCGACGGGGCCGTGCGCAGTGCCGCGGGGACGTTGATCACCAAGGCCAACACCCCGCGCATCGTCGCGGTGAACGGTCGCGCCGTCGAAGTGGCTGCCACCGGCAAGCTCCTGATCATCGAAAATGCCGACGCTCCCGGGATGATCGGCTACGTCGGCACGCTGCTCGGCAAAGATAAGGTCAACATCGCCAACATGTCGCTCAGCCGGCAGCAGGCGGGAGAGACCGCGCTCATGGTGATCAACCTCGACAGCGAACCAAGCACCGCCGCCCGCGCCGAGTTGAAGTCCCACGCGGCTATCAAGCTCGCGAAGTTTATCCAGCTCTAGTCCTGCGTCGCCCATGGTCGTTCCGCTCCTCCTCGCCGCCGTCGTCGGATACCTGCTGGGCGCGTTGCCCTTCGGATATCTCGTCGCGCGCGCCAAGGGCGTGAACATCTTTGAGGTCGGCAGCAAGAATCCCGGTGCGACCAACGTGCGCCGCGTGCTCGGTAACGGCCCGGGTAACGTTGTGCTGCTTCTCGACGCGGCGAAGGGCGCGCTGGCCGTGGCTTTGTTTCCGCTTATCCATCTTGTCGGCCCCCAGTATTGTCCCTTCGATGCCGACGGGCTGCTGATTCTCGAACTCGTTAGCCTCGTCGCCTCCGTTCTCGGCCACAGCTTCTCCTGCTTCACCGGATTCCGCGGCGGCAAGGGTGTGGCCACGGGCGCGGGTGGGTTTGCGGTGTTGTTTCCCGTCGGGGCGCTCATCGCGTTCGGGGTTTTCATCACGTGCCTCGCGCTCAGCCGTTTCATTTCCCTCTCGTCGATCTTGTCGTCGATCACGCTGCCGATCGCGGCGTATTTCCTGGACCGTTCGCCGCTGCTGGTCGGCGTTTCCGTGGTGATCGCGTTGTTCGTGATCCTCCGTCACCGCGCCAACATCGGGCGTCTGCTGGGCGGCACGGAAAGTAAAATCGGCCAAAAGAAACCCGCTTCCCCGCCGCCCGCGCCATGACCTCCCTCCCGACTTACACGATCGGCATCTGCGGTTTTGGCACGGTCGGCCAAGGCGTCTGGAAGCACCTCACCCGCGCCCGCGCGACGATCGAGGCACGGCTCGGAGCCAGGCTCGTGCTCGCCCGCGCCTCGGTGCGCGACCTGAAGAAGGCCCGCGGCGTAAAGATCCCCGCGGCCAAACTCACCGCGGATCCGCTCGCCATCGCGACCGATCCGAAAATTGACATCGTCTGCGAATTGATGGGCGGCACCGGCCTCGCTCGCGAGGTCACTCTCGCGGCGCTCGCTCGCGGCAAGATTGTGATCTCAGCCAACAAGGCGCTGATCTGTGCCCATGGCGCGGAGATTTTTGCCACGGCGCGGAAGCACGGCGGACATTTCTTTTTCGAAGCCAGCGTCGCCGGCGGTATCCCGCTCATCAAGGCCCTGCGCGAGGGCCTTGTTGCGAATCGTTTCACGCGGATCTACGGTATCCTCAACGGCACCTGCAACTACATCCTCACGCAAATGGAGGAACACGACGCGCCCTACGCGACCGTGCTCGCCGATGCGAAACGCCTGGGCTACGCCGAGGCCGACGAGTCGCTCGACGTCGACGGCTGGGACACGGCGCACAAGGCCGCCGTCCTCGCGTGGTTGGCCCATGGCATGTGGGTCCAGCCCGACCGCATGATTGTCGAGGGCATCAGCCGCATCACTCCGGCTGACTTCAAGACCGCCGCCACCCTCGGCTACTGTATCAAGCTACTCGCCGTCATCACCCGCGACTACGCGACCGACGAATTGAGCGTGCGCGTCCAGCCCACGCTGCTGCCCGAGGGCAATGTGCTCGCCAATGTGAGCGGTGTGTTCAACGCCGTCTCCGTCACCGGCGATGTCGTTGGCACCACCCTCTACATTGGCCGCGGCGCCGGGCAGGATGCGACGGCCAGCGCCGTCATCAGCGACATCGGCGACGCGGTCGCGCTGCTGCGCCATGGCAAAGGTGCGCACCACATGGGCGACGATGCGCCGTTGTGCACCGATTGCCGGCTTGCGCCACCCGAGCGGATCCGCGGCCGTTATTACGTGCGCCTTTCGGTGAAGGATCAGCCTGGGGTGCTGGCCCGAGTCGCGTCGGTCATGGCGAAACACCATGTGAGCATCGCCAGCGTGATTCAGACACCGTCCGAGCGGGCGGGCGCTGCTTCACTTGTGCTGACCACCCACGAGAGCGACGAGCGCGCGATCCGGGCGACGCTGAAACACCTCGGTGGCCTCGCCAGTGTTCTCGAGGAACCGGTGCTCCTTCGCATCGGAGACTTCAATGACTGATCCTCTTTTTTAAACCTGACCATGGCCCGTATCGTCCAAAAATATGGCGGCACCTCCGTTGGTGACGTCGAACGCATCAAGAAAGTCGCCGAGCGCATCAAGGGCACCCGCGATGAAGGCAACGAGGTCGTCGTCGTCGTCTCCGCGCGTGCCGGCGTGACCAACGAGCTCATCGCCCGGGCCAAGGCGGTGTGCCCCGATCCCAGCGAGCGCGAACTCGACCAACTCCTCGCCATCGGTGAACAGGAGACGATCGCCCTTGTGGCGATGGCGCTCCACGGCATCGGAGCCGACGCCGTGAGCTACACGGGACAGCAGGCCGGCATTTTCACCGACAAAGTCCACACCAAGGCGAAGATTCAGGGCATCAACCCCAAGCCGATGGAGAAAGAACTGAAGGCCGGCCGCGTCATTATCGTCGCTGGTTTCCAAGGCGCCGACGACGAGGGCCGCATCACCACGCTGGGCCGTGGCGGTTCGGACCTCACCGCGATCGCGCTCGCCGCCGCGCTCAAGGCCGACAAATGCGAAATCTATACGGACGTGGACGGCGTCTACACCGCCGACCCGCGCAACGTGAAGAACGCAAAGAAAATTCCCGAGATCAGCTACGACGAGATGCTCGAGCTCGCGTCCTCCGGTTCGAAAGTCATGCAGTCGCGTTCGGTCGAGTTCGCGGCGAAGTATGACGTCGTGTTCGAAGTCCGCTCCTCCTTTAACCACAATCCAGGAACCATCGTGAAAAAAGAAGTCGCCTACATGGAAAAGGTCGTCGTCCGCGGCGTCGCCGTCGACAAGGACCAAGCTAAAATTATCGTCAGCAACATCCTCGACAAACCCGGCTCCGCGGCCCGCGTTTTCCGCGCTCTCGCCGACGCCTCGGTGCTCGTCGATATGATCGTGCAAAACGTCGGCCGCCACGGCGTCGCCAACCTCACGTTCACCGTCCCGCAGACCGATACGCGGAAGGCCGTGAAGGCCCTCGAACCCGTGCTCGCCGCCCACGGCGGCGGCGAGGTCGCCGTCCACGAACACATCGCGAAACTCTCCGTCGTGGGCGTCGGCATGAAGACGCACAGCGGCGTGGCCGCGACGCTCTTCCAGTCACTGGCCGACGCGGGCATCAACATCGAACTCATCAGCACCTCGGAGATCAAAATCTCCGTCGTGATCGACCTCGACCGGGTCGACGAAGCGGCGCGGGTCGTGCATGGCGCGTTCGAGCTGGACAAAGTCTGATCCCGGGAGGCGCGGCTCGGCCGCGCCCTCGGGCGTCGTCAAGCGACGCCCCTACACTGATGAAATTCATCTCCACCCGCGGCCAGACCGAGCTGCTCGGATTTTCGGATGCGGTTGCCACGGGGCTTGCGCCCGATGGCGGACTTTTTTTGCCGGAATCGCTGCCGCAGTTTTCGGCGGCGGATTTTGCTCGGTTCGAGCCGCTGGGCTACGCCCAGCTGTGTTTTGAGTTTTTGCGCCGCTTCGCGACCGACATCCCGGCCGAGACGCTGCGCGCACTCATCGCGAAATCCTACACGACCTTTGCCGATCCGGGTATCGCGCCGCTGCGGTCGCTCGGGAAAAACCGCTACGTCCTCGAACTCTTTCATGGGCCGACGCTCGCGTTCAAAGACTTCGCGCTTCAGCTCCTCGGCAACCTTTACGGCCACCAGTGCGAGGTGCGGCGCGAGACGATCAACGTGCTCGGTGCCACTTCCGGCGACACGGGTGCGGCGGCGATTCACGGGCTGCTCGGCAAGCCCGGAACGGCGATTTTCGTGCTCTATCCCGACGGCCGCGTATCGCCGTTGCAAGAGCGCCAGATGGCCTGCACGGGGGTGGACAACGTCTTCGCGCTCGCCGTGGACGGCTCGTTCGATGACGCGCAGACGGCGTTGAAGGAAATTTTCGGTGACCAAATTTTTCGGAAGCACCACCGGCTATCGGCCGTGAATTCCGTGAACATCGCGCGCGTGCTGGCTCAGTGCGTCTATTATCTTTGGGCGTGGCTGCGATTGCCGGCGGGCGAACGCGGCAACGTCGAGTTCGTGGTGCCGACGGGGAATTTCGGCAACGTGCTCGCCGGTTGGTGGCTCCAGCAGATGGGCGTGCCGATCGCCGGTTTCAAGGTCGCGACGAACCAGAACGATATTCTCCACCGCATGTTCTCGACCGGGGAGTATCGCGTGGGTGCGGTGCAGCCCAGTGCGGCGCCTTCGATGGACATTCAAGTGGCGTCGAATTTTGAGCGCTTCATCTACGCCAGCGTGGGTCGCAACCCGGCGCGGGTGCGTGAAGTGATGGCGACGTTCAAGGCCACGGGCGCCTATCGATTTGAGCAGTTCGACCGCGGGATTTTCTCTTCGTCGTGCTGCACGGATGCCGAGATTCCCGCGATCATCGCGCGCGTCCTACGGGAGGACGGCTACTTGGTCGATCCGCACACGGCGTGTGGGTTCAAGGAGCTGAACCCCGATCGCGTCAGCGTGGTGTTGGCGACTGCCAGCCCGGCGAAGTTTCCCGAGACGATTCGGTCGGCGGTCGGGATCGAGCCGAAGCATCCCAGTTTGGAGGCGCTGAAATCGCGCCCGATCAAGAAGCACCTGATTAAAGCGACGCCCGCGGTCATCACCGCGTTCATCGAGCGACACGCGGTGTGACCGGCAAGCTGGGCAACGCGATGAGCGCTGCGCTCCCACCGAGTTTCCCGCTGATTAATTTATTAAATCAGGCCTGCGCCTAGCGCCCTGCCGGACTTGCCCTGGCTCCAAACCGCCGGAAGGACTCATCCGGCAGCGATCCGTTGCACCGCCGACAGGCCCCGGAGTGCATTATCTTTACTCGGCTTTTTTGGAGCTAGAAACCAAAGAGCGATGGGCAGCCGATTAGCGGAGAAGGTCGCGGAGGTCGGCAAGGGAGAGTTTGGCGGCGGCGGCGTCGCTGGCTTCGAAGACGTCGGCGAGGAGGGCGCGTTTCTCGGCTTGGAGCGCCAAGACTTTCTCTTCCACCGTGCCGGTGCAGATGAGTTTGTAGCTCGTCACGGTGCGGGTCTGGCCAATGCGATGGGCGCGGTCGGTGGCTTGAGCTTCGGCGGCGGGATTCCACCACGGATCGAAGTGGATCACGGTGTCGGCGCCGGTGAGATTGAGGCCGGTGCCGCCGGCTTTGAGGGAGAGCAGGAAAATTGGGGTCGGCTGAGAATTGTGAGCTGAGAGTTGAGCGCCGGACTTCGGAGAAGTTGTGGCTTGGAAGCGGTCGACCTGAGCTTGGCGGGCAGCAGGAGACATTGAGCCGTCGAGGTAGCAGTAGTTGATGGACTGGGCGTCGAGTTCTTCGCGGAGGAGGGCGAGGAGGGAGGTGAACTGAGAAAACACGAGGAGGCGGTGGCCGTCGTCGATGGCTTCGGACAAAAGCTCGGTGAAGGCGTTTAGTTTCGCGGAGTCGGCGAAGTCGGTTGGGGAGTCTTCGGGCGGAGCGGACGCCGGATGATGCGACGCGAGGTCGCGCCCCACATCGGAGTGGGCGGCGGGTTTATTGATCAGTCGGGGGTCGCAGCAGATTTGGCGGAGGCGGAGCAGTTGGGTGAGGGCGGCGAATTGGAGGCGGTTCTCGCTGGCTCCGGCGGCGGCGAGGTCGAGCAACTGGCGTTCGGAGTTTTCTTGGGTGTCGCGGTAGAGTTTCGCCTGCGCGGGGGTGAGGTCGCACCAGATGATCTGCTCGATTTTTTCGGGGAGCTCAGGGGCAACGGCGATTTTCGTGCGGCGGAGAATGTAGGGCGCGGTTTGGGCGCGGAGGCGTTGGTCAAACCAGCCACGTTCGTCGCCGCGGAGGCCGGCGGGGACTTTTTGCAGATAGCCGGGGAGGAGGAATTCGAAAAGAGAGCGGAGGTCGTCGAGGGAATTTTCCAGCGGCGTGCCGGTGAGGAGGAAGCGGCTGCGGGCGCGAAGGGCACGGAGGGCGGCGGCGTTTTGGGAGCGGCGGTTTTTGATGTGCTGGGCCTCGTCGGCGATGACGACGGCGAAGTCGACGCCGGTGAAGAGATCTTGGTCGCGGGTGAGGGTGCCGTAGCTGGTGATAATGAGATCGGCGGCGGCGAAGTCGGCGGCTTGGGCGAGGCGGTGGTCGCCGTGGTGGACGAAGACGCGGAGAGCGGGAGCGAAACGGAGCGTTTCGCGGCGCCAGTTTTCGAGGAGACTTGCAGGGGCGACGACCAGCGAGGCTGATCGGGCGTTGAGAGTTGAGGGTTGAGAGTTGGGCGTCGGGGTGCGGCGGAGTTGGAACTGGGGGCGGCTGGGTTCTCGCAACTCTGCACTTTCAACGTTCAACCGGGTTTGCAGGGCCGTGAGCAGGGCGAGGGCTTGGAGGGTTTTGCCGAGGCCCATTTCGTCGGCGAGGATGCCGCCGAGTTCGGCGCGGTGGAGGTGCCAGAGCCAGGCGACGCCGAGGCGTTGGTAGGGGCGGAGCTGGTCGTTGAGCGCGGTTGCAATCGGCGCGGGCGCGAGGGTGGAGAGGTGGCGCAGGGCGGCGCTGCGGATCTTCCACGTCTCGGGCGGTTGAAAGCCGGGCGCGAGTTCCTCGAGGATCGTCTCGGCCTCGGCGACGCGGGCGGCGCTGACGCGTTGGGCGCGGCGGGGGGCGACGGAGGCGGAGGGGTCGCCGGCGAGGGCGCGTTGGGCGGTGGCGAGTTGCTCGAGCTGCTCAGGCGCGATGAGGTAAACTTGGCCGCCAGCCTCGAGGTAGCGGCGGTTGGTGGCGATGGCTTCGCGGAGGGTGGCGTCGTCGGCGGGGCCGGCTTTCAGGCCGACCGTGAGGTTGAAACCGCCGGTGGTTTCGGTGGCGTCGGCGATGATTTCGGCGGTGCGCAAGCGCGCGGTGTGCGTCTCGAAGTTGGCGGTGAAATCGGCGTCGAAGGTTTTCCGGAGACGCTCGCCGTGGGCGGCGAGGAAATTGAGGGTCTTGTGGCGGTCGCGGAGCCACCATTTGCGCGTGGACGGATCGAGGGCGAAGCCGGACGTTTTCACGAGTTCGACGGCGCGGGCGTAGAGCGGGTGCTCGGGCGAGGGGAGCGTGAGGGCGAGGAAGTTTTCGGAGCCATCGACGAGCAGCGCTTGGGGGGCAGACGGATTTTTGGTGTTCGATTTTTGATCAGCGATTGGGCGGAGAGATCTTGCGGTGGACGGCAAGGCGGCCGGAGGCGGGGGAGTGCCGAGGAGGGCGGCGTGGCGCCAGACGCCGGCTTGGCCGTGGTGGACGAAGATGGGTTCGAGCGCGGCGGCGGCGGCGAGATCGCGGAGCTGGGCGCGGGTGAGCTGGATAAATACGGGGGGCGTGGCGGTGCCGCAGAGCCGTTGCAGATGGGCAAGAACGGGGAACAGGCCGGGAGCGGGGTTGGCGGCCGGATCGAGCTCAACCTTGACCGGAATGGCGTCGCGAAGGACGGCGGCGGCGAGGTTGGGCGGGAGAATGAGGCGAAGCATGTTGCGGGAAACGCTGAGTTCCGGGAATAAACTCCGATACTGGCAACTCCGAACTCCACCCACCCATGAGTAACGCGGGCACTGCCTAATCGGTCGACGCGCACGCTAGGTCGCGCTGCCGCTTTGCCCTGAGCTCGGTGCGCAACCCGGCCGACGCGGGTGATCTGGTGCAATACCGCGGCGATGGTGGCGGCAGTCGGTCTGGCTAGCGGCGGCGGCAGATGCGCTTTGGCTGGCCGTTGCCGTAATGTTTTTCGCGGGAGGACGCAGCGCGGACGGAGCGGCAAGACGTTTGGCGGATCTGGCAATCACGGGTATGAGCGAGGATGAACACTCGGGGTAATCAGCAGCGCAGGGCGAATTGAAGGCTTGGCTGCGTGCGCCGGGGGGAAACAGGCACCGAGTTCCGGCCTAACCTTCGCGCGAATGACGACTCAGGGTTGCCGCATGGTCCGTCTCAGCGGACGTGAGGTGGCGGAGGTGGGTTTCAAGAATGGCGGACTCTCGTTCCATCTTTATGCGCGGCCCATCGACGCGAAGTCGGAGCGGAAACGTGGCAAGACCCCGACGCTGGTGGACTAGGCCTCGGCTGCGGCGGCGGTGTGGTCAGACCGCCGACTGCTCTACGTCCTGGCGACCGGTGCCGGGCTGGACGAAATCTAGCGGCTGCTCTGATTGCGCTCGCACCGACCGCGTCGGGCGAGCGCGGACCGGGGGCTCAGAGTTGCGAGTAAGGCGTCGGAACAAGGAAACGCGCGGTGTTCTTTGACGTGTTGTCCTTGTAGCGCGGCTCGTCCTTCATCTTTACCCAACGGGGATCGGGACCGAATTTTTTCCAGTTGGCCAAGTGGGACGTGAGATCGGGGGCGCACGTGATGTAGCGGAGGTGCGGAAGGTTGGATCCGGCGACGGCTTGGCCGAAGAAGAGCGGGGCCATGCCGAGATCGCGCATGACCTCGATCTCGCCGTCATCGAACATCGCCATCTTGTTGAGCGCCCGCTCCTCGCTGTGGCTCTCGTAGTCGCGCATCTCGAAGACCCGGGTCGCTACTTTCGTTTTGGAGAAAGCGGGCACGGCCAGTTTGGGCATGCCGGCGAAGGCCCGGAGGAGCCAGGAGTCCACGCGGGTGTAGGCGGGGCTGGCCTTGGGGGTGAGCAGATAATCGCGCCCGGCAGCTTGCACCGCGGCATCGGTGTTGAGTTCGGCCGCAACGCCGATGAACGAGTCGAGGTTCGGATGGGTGATCAATAACCAGAGCACGGCGGGCGCTTCGACGGTACCGACTTTGGGTTTTGAGGTGCCTGCCTTTTTGTCCACTTCCAGTTCGGTGAACGCGCCGACGGGGCCAAGGCCGCGCCTACCCAAAGCGGGGATGAGGGCGGCTTCGAGATAGTGGTCGAGTGGGGCGGTGGCAGCGCCGGGCTTCAGCCGGTAGGCCCGGAGCTCGTAGAATTCACGGGGTGCGCCCGGGGACCCGGTGCGGTCGGCGGCGCGGAGGGAAAGCGCGGCGGTGGCAGAAGCGGCGAGGGAGGTTTTTAGAAACGTGCGGCGGGTGGGATTCATGAAGGATAGGTGAGGGTAGGACGAGAAACGAAGGAAAGAGTTGCGACTGATCCGCGGCCGGTTTGGGTGCCGCTCAATTACCTGCTGATTGGGGCGCTGGAGCGGTATCACCATTTTTACGGCGACGCGTTCACGATAGGGTTCCTGAGGGGGAGCGGGCGACGGTTGAATCTGGCCCAGATCGTGGAGGAATGGTCGCGGCGGCTGGTGACCTTGTTTTTGCCGAACGGTGGTGGACGAAGGTCGGCGCTGGGCCTAGAGGCGCGGTTTGTAGACGACCCGCACTGGCAGGAGCTGATGTGGTTCCATGAGTATTTCCACGGGACACGGGACAAGGCGTGGGCGCAGACCACCAGACGGGCTGGACGGCGCTGGTGACCCGTTTGATCGAGCTTTTGCCTTCGAAATAGGGCGACGAGGGCGGCCTGCAAAATGCACGGGGGATGAGTTCCGCATCGGCACGGTGATTTACGCAGATTTCCCGCGAACTTGAGATCCGTGGTTTCGGTCGAACTTGGCATGACCACCCTTACCCTACCTGCAAAGTTTGTCCGGAGTCTCCCATCAGTGATGAGTGCGATGCTTGGGTTGGTATTGCTGATCCCCGCGGGGCGCGCGATGTCACGACAGGTGACGCTGGAGGCGATCCATCAGATTGAAAATCCGCGCAACCTCACGCGGCCGGGACCAGCGGGAGAGCTGGGAGCGTATCAGTTCCGGGCGGCGACGTGGGCCCAGCACACGCGGCGGCCCTTTTCGGATGCCTTGGATCGCCGGTGGTCGGATTACGTGGCGGCGTTGCACCATGATTGGCTGTGTGCGCGGTTGGTGCGAAACGGCCTAGAGCCCTCCATTTACAATATCGCGCTGGCGTGGAACGCGGGCTTGAGCGCAACGGTACGTGGACGGGCGCCGCGGCGGAGCCATGATTACGCGGTGCGGGTGGGAAACATCGCCGGCGAACTCAACGACCGGTTGCGGCTCGCTTCTCGGTAGAAAGGTTCTGGAAAAACCGATTGGTTGTGGGAGGGGGCCGCTCCAGCGCTGCCGGCGAACATGATGAAAACGGGGCCGACTCTCTTCCGGCGGTCGCCGCTGGCGCCGTTGCCAACTCCGTGGTCTTGGCCATCCAGGCGGCGGTGCAAGGCACGGTTCAAGGCAGCGCAGCGACGAACTTGGCCCCAGCGCAGTAGCCGCGCAGGAAATCACCACTGCGGCGGCACGATCGCAGCGAGCAAAAGGTTGCCGTTTCGACGCAGGCGATCACCCATGCAGCGTCCCTCGTAGCAGTGATCGGTGCGGCAAATTCGGGCTCCAAGGTCGCAGCTCCAGTGATCGACGCGGCGACCAACCCGCCGACGACGACTAAGTTGCCGCCGCGCCCGATCATTCCGGTCGATAATTCCGCAGTCAGCCCGTCGAGTTGGCGGGGTAGAATATGGACGTTAAAAAAGCCGGCAAACCCACGGCTCTTTTGTCGCCCGCGTGTTTCGGGAATCTGGGGAAGGAGCGCCAAGGAGTGGGCCTTGGATTCGCCCCGATACTTACTCCAGAAACGATGACTGCTTCGGGGCTTTGGCGGCGCGGTAGGCGGCTGCTTCTTCGGGCGACGGATTGAGGTGGCGTGGAGGGCGCGAGGCTTTGGCGGCTACGGCGGCTTCACGGTCGGTCACGATACGGTCGCAGATTTGATGGATGTGCATGCGCAGCCATTGGGTCGTGCTGCTGCCGGCGGTGTAATCGGCGGGACCGTAATGATCGATGCGGTCGACCTGCCGCAGCCGATCGTTCTGCGCGAATTCCTCGGGCTTGGCGGGATTGTATACGCCGAAGGATTTGCCACCGTTGCCCTTCACGACGGAGAAGCTGGGGACATCGCTCGGACCGTCGGCGATGTAGATCATGTTCTGAAACGGGATGCGACGGTCGGCTTGGGCCATTTTCGAGTTTACGTCGATGGCGGGGTTTTTGTTGGTGCCCTTGTTGATTTCGAAAATCGCGCGGGTCTTGGTGGTATTGTCGATGACCATACCGATCTGGGCGATGCCGGCGGCGGCCTCAATGGAAAGTTCGTTTTGGCGCAGGAAGCCCGGCTGCAGCGGATTTTCAATGAACTCGCAGGCCCAGATGCCGTCCACGTGCGGCGCGATCGCGCTCCCTCGGACCATCTCGGCAATTCCGGTGCTGACGATGTAGTGCTCGAGCGAGATCTCGTGTTTCTGATATTCGGGGCGCTCAGCAACAAAGGTTTTGGCGAGGTCGAAGAACGAAGGGAGGCCGGGATAGAATGCGATGTCTTTTCCGCAGGCGCGCAGCGTCTGATTGCTCAGACCGGACAACGGACCGGCGAGCACGTAGGTGAGCAAGTGATTGAGGTAGCTGATCTCGGGAGCGAGGTGGTAACCTCGTTTTTGATAGTGGCCGACGAGGGCATTGGTCTCGGCCCAGAACGTCGCCTCGTCGATGCCGTAGCGTCGGAAGAGGGGCGACTGCATGTAATCGGGGATTAAGGTCTTGTCGAAATCCCAGATGCACGCGATGATGTTTTGAGTGAAGAGCGTCGTGGCCATTGCAGATCAGCACCGCTAGGCATACCCTGCCTGGCGCGGCGCCGTGACGCAGACAAGCCGCGCCCCGCAGCTCGCGCAATTCGCAAATCGCCGACGCTCCACGCACATTTTTGGTCCAATGGATTCCCTGCCCGATATCGCTCCGTTTAAACGCCGCCTCGACGAGCTTGATGCGCAGATGGCCGAGCCTGCCTTTTATGCAAACTCCCGGCGCGCCGCCGAGGTGATGCGGGAGCAGCAGAAGTTGCAAAGATTGGTCTCGGACCACGCGCAACATGAGCGGATCGAGCAGGAGAAAATCGAAGCCTCGGAATTGAGCCGCGACCCAAAGGCAGATGCGGATTTCCGGGAACTCGCGATGGCAGAGTTGCCTGATTTGCAGCGGCGGGCAACGGTGCTGCGCGAGACCGTGTTGCTGGCCATGATTCCGCCGGACCCGACGGATTCCCGAAATACGGTCATGGAGATCCGTGCCGGGACCGGGGGGGAAGAAGCCGCGCTCTTCGCGGCGGAGTTGGCACGAGTTTATCAGCGCTATGCGGACACCCAAGGCTGGAAGATTCAACCGATGAGCACGAGTTACTCCGAGCGCGGGGGATTTCGTGAGACGATTTTCCTCATCTCAGGGACGGATGTTTACAAACAGCTGAAGTTTGAGAGCGGGGTGCAGCGCGTGAAGCGCGTGCCGGTCACTGAGGCGAGCGGGCGAATCCATACGTCGACGGTCACAGTGGCGGTTTTGCCGGAAGCGGAAGAAGTCGATGTCGTCGTGGATCCGCAGGAGCTCGAAATCACGGTTGCGCGCGCCAGCGGTCCCGGCGGGCAGGGGGTGAATACGACGGACTCAGCGGTGCAAATTCTGCACAAGCCGACGGGCCTGATTGTCACCTGCGCGGACGAACGCTCGCAGATCAAGAACAAGGCGAAGGCGATGACTGTGCTGCGCTCGCGACTCTTGCAGAAGCGTCAGGATGAGGAGCACGCCAAGTATGCGGCCGTGCGGAAAAATCAGATCGGTTCCGGTGACCGGAGTGAGCGTATCCGCACCTATCATTTTTTGCAGAATCGGGTGACGGAGCACCGCATCGGGCTGACCCTTTATAGCCTGCCCCAGATCATGGCGGGCGACATTGGGGAGATCATCGCTGCGCTGCAAAAAGCGGATTATGAGGCTAAGTTGGCCGCGCTCACGGGTCATACTTTTGTGCCGAATCGTGGATCGGCCGACGACGAAGATTAAGATGCCATCCGTCCTCGAAATCATCCAAAAGAGCGCAGAATTTCTCGGATCTAAGGGGGTGGAGTCTCCGCGACTGAATGCCGAGCACCTGATCGGGCACGCATTGAAATTAAAGCGGATGCAGCTTTATCTCCAGTTTGAGCGCGGGTTGACGAAGCCCGAGCTCGAATTGATCCGGCCGCTAATCAAGCGCCGGTCGCAACGTGAGCCGCTGCACTACATCGTCGGCACGACGGAGTTTGCCGGGCTCAAATTGAAGGCAGACCGGCGCGCGTTGATTCCGCGGCCGGAAACCGAGTACTTAGTGGAGATTTTGACCGGACTTTTTCGGCCGCCGCCGGCACGGGTGCTGGACCTTGGCACGGGAAGCGGAGCGATCGCACTGGCATTGGCCCATGCCTGGCCTGAGGCGCGGGTGACGGCGGTGGATTCAAGCCCGGAGGCACTTGAACTTGCCGATGAAAATCGGTTGCTGACGAATCTAGCGGACAGGGTGAGTTGCGTGCGATCCGTGTGGTTCGAGCGTCTCGAGTCCGGCAGCAAGTTTGAGTTGATCGTCTCAAATCCACCTTATCTCTCGGGCCTAGAAACAGCCGAGGCGGAGCCGGAAGTCAGGAATCATGAACCGAAAGCGGCATTGGTGGCGGCGGACGCGGGACTGGCCGATTTGCGAACGATCGTCCGAGCCGCGCCGCCGTTTTTGGCCGAGGGCGGCATGATCGCGTTGGAAACAGGAATCACACATCACGCCGAGCTGACGGAGCTCGCGCTGACCGGCGGGTTTTCCCGGGTCGAATCGCGTCGAGATCTGACTGGCAGAGACCGATTTTTGCTCGCTTGGATGGCGGGCGTCTAACGATTCAGCTTTTGCTTTTGGCCGTCAGCGGCAGCTTAGCGGCGTCGGTGAAATCGCGGGACTTGCCGAGCTCCATGGCGTCGACGATTACGCGAAATGCTTCACGGAGGTGAATGTCCAGCTTGGGGTAGCTTTGATTTTCTTCGGCGGCCGTTTCAGTGTCGTCGCCCTCATCGTCATCCTTCTTGGGTGCCTTGATGCGTGGGGCGGGCGGTGGCCCGAGACGGTATTCTTTAAACCCGAAATCATTCCCCGCCAATCGATCGCGTTCCGCCTTCATCGTTTTGCGGAATTCGGCATCGGCGGCCTTCTGCTTCTGGCGATTATCCAGATTCAGCGAGACAAGTTTCTGGGCCTCCAATCGGAGTTTGAACCAATCGATGTTGCGGCGCAGGTAATCGAATTCCTCGAGCGTGTTCTGGCGTTCCAGACTGGCCCGACGCAGCGGCGAAAGCACCTTTGGCTCCAAGGGAGAGCCATCGAAAAAGCTGGTGGGAATCTGGTCCCAAATCAGGGCATGGGGTAATGAAGCTTCGCCGATAGGCAGGTAGTCGTCGATCGAGGGCAGCACGATATCCGGGACCACTCCTTTGAGCTGGGTCGAGGCGCCGCCGGGCAAATAGAACTTTTGAATCGTGATTTTGGCGGCACCCGTTTTCGCCGGAGAGTTGGCGAGGAGGCGGGAGATATTCTTCATTTCCATCACGGTTTGGACGGTGCCTTTGCCGTGGGTTGAGGTATCGCCGATCACGATGGCCCGGCCGTAATTTTGCAGCGCGCCGGCAACGATTTCGGAGGCCGAGGCACTGAAGCGGTCAACGAGCACCGCGAGTGGGCCGGTGTAGGCGATCGCGGATGACTTGTCCCCATCGATTTGAATGCTACCCGTGTAGTCTTTCACTTGGACGACGGGGCCGCTCTTAATGAAGAGGCCGGCGAGATCGATGGCTTCGTTTAGATAGCCGCCCCCGTTCCGCCGCAGGTCCAGAACCAAGCCGTCGATTCCGGCCTCCTTGAGTTTCCCGATCAGGCGGGCGATGTCCTGCGTGGCGCCGGTCTTGCCGCCGTCGCTGTCGGTATCTCCATCGGCGGCAGGGCCGTAAAAGGTGGGCAGAGTGATGACGCCGAGCGGACGGGGGACGTTGTCGGCGGCGGGGACTTGGAAGATCGCAGCATGGGCGCGCTGGGAATTCAGTTTCACCACGTCGCGCGTGATGATGATGGTGCGGCGCGCCGAGGGATCGGTGGCATCGGCTGGCTGGATGAAGAGGTGAACTTGGGAGCCTTTCTCGCCGCGGATCATTTCCACGACCTTGCGAAGTTTCATGCCGATGACCTCGACCGGCTCGGCCCCGGCTTGCCCGACAGAGATAATGCGGTCGTTGGGCTTGAGCTGACGTCCGAGGTCCGCCGGACCGCCGGGGACGAGTTCCTTGACGATGCAGTTGTCATCTTCCATCGCGAGCATCGCACCGATGCCGACGAGTTGAAGTTTCATCTGGATACCGAATTCCTCGAAGGTTTCCGGGGAGAAATAGGTCGAATGCGGGTCATACAGCCGGGCGATGCAACCCAGGTAGATTTCGGCGAGGTCACGACCCTCGGTTTCACTGAGACTCTTGAGCATTTGCTCGTAGCGTTTGCGCACCGTCTTCTTGGCTTCCTCGATCGGCTTCTTGTTCAGAAGTTCGGCAACGAGTTCGAACTTGAGCCGAGTGTGCCAAAGCTCATCGGCGTTGACGGGATTTGAGGGCCAATCGGCTTTGGTGCGATTGGTGCCATAAGTGGCGTCGGTCGTGAGATCGAAGTCATTTTTGAGTTCGTCGAAGACCCAGTTGATTCGGGCAGTGGCGTGGGTCTCGTAGGTGGCGTAGATTTGATAGGCGGCGTCGATGTTGCCCAAAAACGAGGCGTTCTCGTAAACCGTATTGCCGTATTTTTTCTCGAATTCCGATTTGTCGCTGGCGAGGAAGAAAAGGCGTTGGCCGTCCAAATCACCCATGTAGGCGGAAATGACCTCGGTGTAGTCGGAGCTCTTGACGGCGTCGCGGTTGAAGTGCGCCTGCTCCAGCAACTGGATCAGAGTCCGGGCCTCGGTGGAAAGTGAGGTGGACGTGGAGAACTTGCGATCGGCGGCCGATAGAACGGCTGACGTGCCGAGAAGGATAAATGCGGCGACGAAACGTAGATTTTTGCTGAAGAAAGCGGTGTTCATCGAAGAAGGTTAAGATCGGTTCAACCGGGGAACTTTGCGGAGAGAATCGGGGGGGGTTAGTTTCGGGCGGATAAATTTTTTGCTTCGTCAAGCAGTCGCTTTTCGGTGGCGGTGAGCGAGGCCAGACCCGACGTGTTGATCTTGTCGAGGATTCTATCGACCTCGACCCGGAGATCCTGATTGCTGGCGGGGGCAAAATCGACAGGCAAGCTCGGGCTAGGTGAGGTTAAAGCGGAGGCGACGGCGGCTCGACCGGCCGAAAGCAGAGAGCGTTCCGAGTAAAAGTAGGCGTAGAAAATCAGGCCGGTGAGCATCCCGCCCAAGTGAGCCGAGGGCGCGTAGGCAAAAGGCGAAACGGCCGAAGTGAATTCATAAAAGGCACAGCCGGACAGATCGAAGACAACCAAAGCCCAAGCCAACGTCCGGGGCCTCAGGGTAACCGGCACGAAAAACAAGAGCATGAACCGAATTTCGAGCTTCGGGTTTAAGCATGCGAACAGAACGAAGAGACTGTAGACCCCGGCGACGCCGCCGACCAGAGATCCTCCTGCGTTCCAGTTAACGGCCGCCCACGTGGCCGCGCCCACGGCAGAGGCACCAAAATACAACCAAATGAACCGCCGCGCTCCCATTACGGGCAACATCTCGCGGCCGAGGAGAACCAAGCCGCCGAGCACCGCAATTATGTGTAGAAAATTGTCGGTGCGATGCAGGATCGGGTGCGTAGCGATGGTCCAAAGACGCAGTTCCTGCAGTGCCGCGATGGAAACTCCGAAATGGTGTGGGAGATAAACGCCCATTCTGAACCAAGATGCGGTTACGACTAACTGAATCAGGAAAGCTGCAACGATGAGTGAGATCAGCCACATGAGGGATGCTGACGCCCGTTCAGCCGGTGTTTCGCTTAAATATGAACGGTCTGACCTCATTTTAGGGCGAACGGTTAAGTTGCTCGGTCGAAAACACAAGTCGTCAGCCAGTTGTTACAGAAATGCGGGCCAATGATGGGGAACGGGGAGGATTCACGGTGATTACCGCGCCCGCTTGACACTGTAAGCCGTCGCACTTTGTTCCCTCAGCATATGGCAAACAAAGCAGATAAATGGGCCCAGAACGCTTCGGGTAAGTTTTTTGTGGATCAGCAGTGCATCGACTGCGATCTCTGCCGCGAGACGGCACCGGCCTTTTTCACGCGGCATGACGAAGGCGGGTTTTCCTTTGTCCACAAACAGCCCACGACCGAGGAAGAGGTGTCCCTTTGCATGGAAGCACTCGAAGGTTGCCCGGTCGAAGCAATCGGCAACGACGGCGACTGAGTCCACTCGGGTTATTTGGCTCCCAATATTCGGGGGCTTTTTTCGGAAGTCCCCGGAAAGTAAAGTTTTTAATCGAAAGCTGTTAACAAATGACGAATTGGCCGCGTACAATCGCAACTGCTTGGGGCTGGTTGGCGATTTTGGCCCTGTGGCATATTTCGTTACCCGGGCAGCCTTTGGGCGAGATCATGCCCGAGTTGCAGGTGGTATCTGCCCGAGTCGCGAATCAAGTGCCTGCGGGGACTTTCTCGATGCCCGTATCGGGGCTGCGTTACGAACCCCGCGTTGATTTACACGCGCGCAATTTGGGCGAAGCCCAGGCGGATCTGACCATCCGCGGAGGAACGTTTGAAACCGTGGGCATCAGAATTGGCGGAGTCTCCGTAGTCGATCCGCAGACCGGACACTATTTGGCCGAGATTCCCATCGCGGCTGAGATGCTGCAGCCGCCCGAGGTGATGACGGGGACGGACTTTGCCATCAACGCGACGAATGCGACCTCCGGCGCGGTTAGCTATGGTTGGCGTCCGATCCGAGCGGAGGGATCTCTTCGCATCTCGGCCGGCGAGGGTCAACTGGTTGGAGCGTCGCTCTACCAAGGATTTTCCGGAAAATTTCTTCGGGGTGATGTGGCGGTCGCGCATTCTTCGAGTGAAGGGTTGCTGCCGGACGGCGATCATGAATTTGGGCGCGTAAACGCCCGATTGCAAAGGGTGGGTGCTCGCTCGCAGACCGACTTTTTTGCAGGCTACCAGGCAAAATTTTTTGGCCTGCGTAATCTTTACACGCCGTTCAACTCGCCAGAATCCGAGAACTTGCAAACGGTGTTTTGGGCCCTGAATCACCGACTCGTGCTGGGGCCGGAGGCCTTCCTCGAGGCCGCGGCGTATCACCGGCGAAACAAGGATGATTATGCGTTTAATCGTTTCGCGCCACTTGGCCCGATTCACCCCTTCCAACATACGACGTGGGTCAGCGGAGCAGCGGTGTCCGGGCGCGTGGGTGACCGCGAAAAGGCCGTCGTGTTTCGCGGCGAGATCCTGGGCGACGAGATCAAGTCGACCTCTTTGAATTTCGGGCGCTACCAAACGCGCACCCTCGCCAAGTTAGCCGCGGTCGGTGAAAAATTTTGGCGCTTGGACGGTGCGAGCCGAATCGGGGCCAAGTTCGGGGCGACCTACGACGACTCCAACCGCGCCGGAGGATTCGGATCGCCGGTGATCGAGGTCAGTCGCGAGTGGTCAGCGTCGGCTGTGAGTCGGATGTTTTTGAGTTACGCCGGGTCGTCGCAGTTGCCCAGTTATACCGCACTCAACGCGAATTCGGCGGCGGGGCTTTTCCGGGGCAATGCCGGCCTCGGCCGTGAGCGTTCCCGCAATTTGGAGCTCGGCGTGGCGGGGCGGGCTACGGATTGGATCGGCCAAGCCGCTTTGTTTTGCCGGGCGGATCGTGGGTCGGTGGACTGGACCTTTCGCCGTGGGGTGACGGCTCGTTCCGCGAATGCGGTGGATGTGGATACGACCGGATTCGAATTCGTCGTTCGTCGGTCGTGGTTTCGGGTGGATTTGATGGTCGGTTACACGGGGCTGTTGAAAGACGCGGATTATCGGGGCGCGCCGGTAGATGCCAGTTTCTATGCGCTCAATTATGCGCGGCATCGGCTGACTGCTGCCCTGAACTATCGGCTGAGCGCGGAATGGAGTCTAGCGTTGGACAACGCGGCGCGGGTTCAGGCGGACAATGCACTGCGAGTTCGCGGGGGCGATGAAGCGCTCTTCGGTGCACTCGGCCTGGCGTATCGCCCGGCCGGTTGGCGAGGGTTTAGCGCCACGGTGCGGGCCGACAACCTTTGGAACAGCAACTATCAGGAAGTGCCGGCCGTTCCAGCAGCGCCGAGGTTGATATCTTTCGGGGTTGGTTACGCGTGGTAGTGGATGTGGTTTGACTTCGCACCCTCGTGCGAATCCTTGGATTTCCATGCTCTCCCACCCGTTTCTGGATTCTTCGTTTCCGCCCCTGTGGTCGGCTCACCTACCGGCAAACGTGGTGGCGGATATCGCTTTGGCGGTGGACCGTGCGCAGGCCGCGATTGATGCAGTCGCCCGTCAAGATCTCGGCCAGTTGACATTTCAATCGACCTTTTTGGCGCTCGAATCTTCGACGGAACCGTTGGGCAACGCCTGGCCCAAGGTCGGTCATTTGCAATCGGTGGCCGATTCGCCGGCGCTGCGCGAGGCGCACAATGCCGTGCTGCCGAAAGTAACTTCGCTCTACGCCGGAATTCCGCTCAACTCGGCGCTTTGGGAACGGTTGAAAACTTTCGCCGGGATGCCGGCGGCGTTGGCGCTGACCGGCGTGCACCGACGCCTGGTTGATGAGACGATGGCGGACTTTCGCCAAGCGGGCGCAGATCTCCCGCTGGAGAAACGGCAACGGCTCGAAGCGCTCCAATCCGAGCTGGCCCAGCTCACGCAGCGCTATTCGGAAAATGTTTTGGATGGGACGAACCAGTGGGAGCTCATCGTGGATGACGATCGGCGGCTGGCGGGTTTGCCGGCTCACGCGGTGGCCGGAGCGAAGCGGAGTGCGGAGTCAAAAAAAATGGGCACGCCCGAGCGGCCGGTATGGCGTTTCACGCTGCACATGCCGTCGCAGGAGCCGTGCATGACTTATCTGGAAGATGAAGGTTTGCGGCGGGAGATGTGGCACGCAGCGGCGGCGATTGGAACGGCGTCGCCGGTGGATAACACGGAGCTCGTGCGTCGAATTCTGACGCTGCGCGCCGAGAAGGCGGCGTTGTTGGGGCAGGCGGACTTTGCCGATCTCGTGTTGGCGCGTCGTATGGCCAAAACGGGTGCGCGGGCACTTGGGTTTCTGGAGGAATTTCAGGCGCGGGCGGCGCCGGCGTTTGCCCGCGAATGTCGGGAGCTGGAAGAATTCAAGGCCCGGACGACGGGAGCGCCGCGCCCCAGCCGATTGGCGCCTTGGGCAGTCGCACTTTGGGCGGAGCGTTTGCGCCGCGAAAAGTATGCCTTCGACGAAGAGATTTTGCGGCCGTATTTTCCGATGGCCGGAGTCATCGCGGGTCTCTTCGAACTGGCCCACCGAGTCTTTGGATTACAGGTGCGCGAGTGCGCCGCCGGAACGTTTGAGACATGGCATACGGAAGTGAGGTTTTACGAAATGCACGACCGGCGCGGCCGGCATGTCGGTTCATTCTACGCCGATTGGCATCCGCGTGAATCCAAGCGTGGCGGCGCCTGGATGGGCTCGTTGATCACCGGCGGACCCACTGCCGGAGGTGGGCGGGCGCCGCATCTCGGCTATATTTGTGGAAATCTCACGCCGCCCAACGGGGCCCGGCCGGCATTGCTGACGCACCGCGAAGTTGAGACAGTGTTTCACGAGTTTGGCCATTTGATCCATCACCTGTTGGGTGAGGTAGAGATCAAGTCGCTTAATGGCACCAATGTGGCGTGGGACTTCGTCGAGTTGCCGTCGCAGATCATGGAAAATTGGTGTTGGGAACGAGCGAGTCTCGATCTGTTGGCGCGGCACTTTGAGACCGGGGAGCGGATCCCCGATGAGATTTTTGAAAAATTGATCGCGGCGAAAAACTTCCGGGCGGCGTGCGCGACGATGCGGCAAGTAGCGTTTGCGAAGATGGATTTGCTCCTGCATCGGCGGACGGCGGCGTGGACCGAGGGCGAAGATGTCGAGCCGGTTGCCCGGGCCCTGATCGCGGACTGCTTGGTTCCGACGGAGCCGCCACTCCCGACGATTGTGAAACGTTTCAATCACCTTTTCTCCGATCCGGTGGGTTACGCGGCCGGATATTACTCGTATAAATGGGCCGAGGTGCTTGATGCGGATGCATTTTCCCGGTTTCGGAGCGAAGGATTGTTCAGCGCCGAAGTGGGTCGGGAATTCGTGGAGAAAATTCTCAGCCGGGGAAACGCGGCCGATCCTCTCGAACTCTTCCGGGATTTTATGGGGCGCGATCCGGATGTGTCGGCGCTGCTGAAACGCAGCGGACTCGCGGTGGCGTGAAGAGAAAAAAGTTCGCCTCGACTTTAGGTGAGACCCAAGGGTGAGCGGATGATTATCGCCGATCTCGCCAAACTACCTGGGGGAACTTTTCCCGCGCGCCGATGGGGCCGCGGGCTGGTTGGTCAACTCGGACAACCTATCGCCGCGAAAGGTTTCTCGATGGGTTACTCGATCTTAGAGCCAAAGGGCGGCCAAGTGCCGTGGCACAATCAAGAGCAGGAGGAGGTGTATTTTATCGTGCAGGGCGAAGGCGAAATCTGTGTCGGCACGGAGCGGAGTCCAATCAAGGCGGGGCAGGCTGTTTTTATGCCGCCGACGGTGTTTCACCAACTGACGAACACCGGCGACGAGCCGATGCATATGATTTATGTGTATTGTCCCGGCGGCGACGTCGCGCACTGGCGGCAAGAGCTGAACGGCACGTTGCCCAAGGCAGGCGAAGGAGCGATCCCGCCGCTGCCGGCCGGTGCGCAGCCGCAGTGCACAAATGTGCCGGAGGGGTTGACGCCTTAGCAGTCGGTCAAATTGTGGCGGTTCTACGGCGCGGACTTGATCCCGCTGGCGAGCAGAGTTTCGAAAAAGGGTTCGGCGGGTTCTTTGGCGACGGTGGTGACTTCGACGTGGTGGAAACCGGCTTGTTTGAGGAAGCCGTGCAGAGCGCTCTCCTTGAAGCCGAGCCAGACGTCGGCGTAGAGTTCGCGGGCTTTTTGAAAGGTATGTTCGGCGAGATCGAGGATGAGGACTTGGCCGCCGGGCTTGAGGATGCGGTGAGCTTCTTCGACGCCGCGCTGGGGGTGCTGGGCGTGATGGAGGGCTTGGCTGAGGATCGCGAGGTCCACTGAGTTGTCGGCGAGCGGGACACGTTCGATGTCGCCGAGTTTGTAGGCGAGGTTGGCGAGGCCGTTTTTGGCGGCGAGCTCGGTGCCGACTTCGACCATGCGGGGGGAGTTGTCGATGCACCAGACCTGCGAGGCGCGTTGGGCGAGGAGCTGGGAGACGAGGCCTTCGCCGGCGCCGAGATCGGCGATCGTGATCGCGGGCGTGAGGCGCAGGGCGAGGTGGCCGATCGCTTCCCAAGAACGGCCGGGGCAGTAGGCTTTGCCGAGGCGGCCGGCGATGAGGTTGAAGTATTGTTCTTGAGTGCGCCGGCGCTTTTGGAGGATGCGGTCAAGGTTGGCTCGGTCGTCGGTGAGTTCGG
Source organism: Opitutus sp. GAS368 (assembly GCA_945882935.1). Taxonomy (GTDB): domain Bacteria; phylum Verrucomicrobiota; class Verrucomicrobiia; order Opitutales; family Opitutaceae; genus Tous-C4FEB. The sequence continues at coordinate 14,538 of CAMCWW010000004.1, read as the reverse complement.
GCAGGGACGCGACGGAGGCAACGGCGGCGCGGAGCAGGGCGAGTGAGGCGGGAGCGACGGAGGAACGTAAGGAGTAAAACGCTTTTTTCCCTTCGCGGCGGTCGGTGACGAGGCCGGCTTGGCGGAGAAGGGCGAGCTGGGATGAGATGCGCGACTGGCCCATACCGAGGATTTCCTGCAACTCGGCTACCGATAGTTCCTCGTTGAGCACGAGTGCAAGCAGGCGGAGTCGGGTGGGGTCGGAGAGAGTTTTTAGGATGTCCCACGTAGCGTTCACGGAGGGAGGATGTGAGGGCTGGGCGAAGGGAGGCAAGGTTCCGGATGGCGTGGGTTACGCGGTTCGCAATCGCGCGGTCGGAGTCGTCGGCTTTCCCGGCCGTTCACCCGAGACAGAGTGCAAGTTGGGCGAGTTGCCAGAGCGCGATCAAAACGATGCCGGTGCCGGCGATTAAGTTCAGGGCGCGGAATCCGCCGGACTGGAGCTTGCGGGAGAAGTGGGCGGCGCCGTTGCTGAGAATCAACCACCAGGCGGCGCTGCCGAGGAAAACACCCAAGACGAGGCGCAAGGAGGAAAAAGTATCGAAGGCCGTGTGGCTCAATCCGGCGAGGATGCCGATGAAGGCGAGCACGGTCATCGGGTTGGTGGCCGTGATGGCAAAGGCCGAGGCGAAAGCGACCCCGGGGTGGTGGGCCGGGCGGTCAGCGGCTGAGGCAGCCGGGCGGGAGCGCAAGGTTGCAACGCCGAGGCCCAGCATGAACAAGCCGCCACAGAGCTGAAATGAGGTGCGATGATCGACGAGGAAGTTGGTCAGCGCGGTGAGGCTGAACGCGGCGGCGAGGCCATAGAGCGTGTCGGCGGCTGCAGCACCCATACCGGTGACGAAGCCGGCGAGCCGACCATCGCTAAGCGAGCGGCGAATGCAGAGGAGGCCGACTGGGCCCACCGGAACGGCGATGGAGAAACCAACCAAAGCGCCTGTGACGAGGGCGTCCAATTTAACGGGGAGAAAGCGTTGATCGGGTGCGGACGGAAAAAAGCCCGACGGCGCGTGGCGCGGTCGGGCTTGGGGCGGCCGGGGGGACGACCGCGCTTCCCTCGTTTACAAGGTGTCGATGTAGCGGGCGATGGTCAGGACCTCGTAGGACTCTTCCGTGTTACCGGTCTTCACTTTAACGGTCTCGCCGACCTTCTTGCCGAGGAAAGCGGCCCCCATCGGGGTCTTGTAGGAGAGGATATTTTTATCGGGATCGCCGTCCCACACACCGAGCAGGGTGTAGGTAGCCTTATCGCCGCCGGTTTTAACACTGACGATGCTGCCCACGCTGACTTGCTCGATCGAGGCTTCTTTGAAGTCGGTGATGCGGGCGCGGCCGAGGTCTTTTTCGAGCAGGGTCTTCTGGGCCATGAGAAGCTGTTGGTCCTGCTTGGCCATCTTGTATTCGGAGTTCTCCTTGAGGTCGCCGTGCTCGCGGGCGGTGGCGATGGCCTTTGAGTTCTCGGGAATCTTCTTTGAGACGATGCTCTCGTATTCCTCGCGCTTGCGCTCGTAGCTTCCGCGGGAAACGAGAAGTTGCTCTTCCTTGCTCTCGGCATCGGCGGCAACGAGTGATTGGATCTTGGGGAAGATCTTGATGAAGCGGGCGAGGAGCGACTTTTTGGTCAGTTCCTCGAAGCCTTGGTTCAACATCAGGGTATTCGCAAGGTCGCGGGCGGTCTCGGGATCGGCGGTGGACAACAGGTCGGCGATCAGATCGGTATCCTCGGAAAGGATGTCGGCCAATGGAATGCGGCGCGCGCTGGCGGCTTGGAGTGCTTCGTAGTCGATCGCGAAGAAGACGGAGCTGAGCAGGCGGGGAGTGATCAGGTCATTCAGCAGCTTAGCAAATTTCTTCGAATGACGATTCTTAACGATCCAGAGCAAAACCGGGGCGCGGAGATTTTGCTCGGTTTGCCAACGGGAGAGGGTGGCCGCGAGATCGTCGGAGTAGCTCTGTTCGATGAGAAAGTTGATGCACTCAGTGGTGAACTTCCCTTGAGAAACCTTGAGGAGGCCGAAGACGATATCGCGGGTCTCGATCGGGTGGGTGGCCAAAATGAGTTCAAGGAACCGACTTTGGAAGTTGACCGGGATCTTTTCGGCGATTTCGGGCAGGTCGCGCTGGTTGGCGATGAGGCTGGCTTGAGTGGGTTCGTAGGCCGTCTCCGACGCGACAAGCTTCGCGAGATCATCGCGGACTGCCGCTCCGTAGAGACGTTCGGCGGCGTCGAGCTGGTTGCTGTCCCTCACGGACTCGGCGAGGCCGGCGAGAACGGTAACCAAATCTTTTTGGGAGGTGGCCTTGTCGGAGCCGTCGACCAGTTCTTCGGCGAGAAGGATGCGGCGACGGGCCGACCGCGTGCCGGTAAATTGTTCCACCAGTTCGTCTTCGGCGGAAACCGGTGTCTCGCGGATCACGTAGCAATCGGTCTTCTTAACCGGAACCGAGATGCGAGCGTCCTTGGCGATGAGTTTCTTGGCGGCGGACCACCATTTCTTGAATTTCTCTTCGCCGAGCACCTGAGAGAGAACGATCTCAACCTCGATGGCGGTAGCGGCGTTGTTGGGGTAGCCTTGGAGGGTCTCGACGAGAAGTTGGGCGGGATTTTCAGCGATCAACTCATTGATCATCTTGGTGTCGGTCTCTTTTCGGACGAGCAGATGTTTGGGCGGCAGCACATCCATGGTCGTGATACAGAACGAAGGATCCATTGAATGACCCTTCTTGCCCTTGAAATCGATGATGAGCTTTTGGGCAGCATCGTCGTAGCGCTTGATCTGGCCGAATCCCCAGCTCCGGTGCACCACGTAGGCGTTAGCCTCCATGGACTCCAACTTGGCTTTGGACGCCTTAAGCGTAGGGTTCTTGGTGATGAGCGCGGATACTTCAGCGGAATTCATGGTTGCGTGAGTGATGGCCTGAACGGGAGAGTTGAGCGGATAATGACGAACGCTGTCAACCCGAGTCTCGAATCCACGCGCCCATGATCCCACAAAACGAACCATCACGGCTAACGGCTTGGCCCGCAGCGGCGCAATTGGTAGCCCGTTGGCTTGAGCGCCGCGAGCGAATCGACGCACTTTTTGAGACGTTGCCTGGTAAGTTGGCCGGGCCGGAGCGGGCGCGTTGTCAGCACCTCGTTTTCGGGGTGGTGCGTCACGCCAGCCGGCTCGAAGGGGAACTGGCGAAACTGATCGCCCACCCGCCACGCTACTCGACTCGATCCGTGCTTTATCTCGCGGGCTTCGAGCTCATCGAGGCCGAAGGGGAGCATGCGGATAAGGGATTGGTTGCAAAGATTGTCCACCATGCGGTCGATCAAGCAAAGCAGTTGGCGAGCGCGGCGGAGGCGAAGTTGGTGAACGCGGTCGTTCGTAAGCTCGCGATCGCGTTGCACGCCCAACTCGCCCCCAACCGCCTCGCGGCGTCGGATGTGCTGGCGAGCTACTACTCGCATCCCGAGTGGATCGTGAAACGCTGGCTCACCAACTATGGGGCCGAGCATACGCGGGCCTTGCTGAAGTGGAATCAATCGCCGGCACCGGTCTATGCGCGTTGGCGCGCCGGGGCGGCGGCGCCACCGGATTGGCTGAAGGCCACGCCATGGAACGGGTTTTGTGAAGTTCCGTCCGGACGTTGGAGCGACGTCGAGCCGTTGCTAAAAAAGGGGAAACTTTACCTCCAAGATCCCGGGACGCGGTTGGCGGTGGAGTTGCTCGCGCCTCGCGCCGGCGAGACCGTGCTCGATGTGTGCGCTGCGCCGGGTGGAAAGAGTCTGCAAATCGCCGACGCTATGGTCGTCTCGGGAGTCGGCGCCCCGTCGGCCAAAGGCCCGGGCCGCGTCGTCGCGATGGACCTGCCCGGGGAGCGGATCGCGCGCCTCAAGGAAAATCTGGCGCGGGCCGAGGTGGTGGAGGTGGCCTTGGTGCAGGCGGATGTGGCGAAGGATGGATTTGCGGCGCTCGACGCATCGCGGCTGCCGACGAGTTACGACGCGGTGTTACTGGATGTGCCTTGCACGAATTCCGGCGTCATGCGGCATCGGGTGGACGTGAAATGGCGTCTGCAAGAAGGTGATTTTCACAAGCACGGCCGGCAGCAACTCGAGTTGTTGCACGCGGCGGCACGACTCGTGGCTCCGGGCGGACGGTTGGTCTATTCGACGTGCTCGATCGATCCCGAGGAAAATGAAAGCGTGATCAAGGCCTTCTTCGACAGCCGGGCGGGTGGGCCGTTTAAGCTCGAGGCCAAGAGCATCAGTCAGCCTTGGGTCACAGGACACGACGGAGCGGGTGCGTTCTTGCTGCGCAAGAAGCTCTGAGGAGCTCAGAGACACTACGGCACGAGGTCGAAGACCGGAAGAAGTTTTTCGGTTTCGCTCGTGCCGTTGAGGAACGTAAAAGTGAACGCGTCCGCTGTGTTGATGAGCTGTTCGTAACGGCTGAAATCCCAGCGGGCCACCGGCTCGCCATTGATACGGGTCACCAAGTCGCGTGACTCCACCTGAGCGGTGGCGGCGGGCGAGTCGGGCACCACGCCGGCGACCCGCCAGTAGGCGGGATTTTTGGCGAAGCTGACGCCGGCACTACGGCGGCGGGGCGTTGGGATCGGGGCGGGCGAGTCGCGGTAGAAGGTCACGCGATCGCGGTCTTGGTCGAAGGTGACACTAAAATTCTTGAGAATTGAGCCGCCGATCGAGGACAGCTCGTCGGAGAGTTCGACGATGGGGGTTGGGAACGCGTAGTCGGCGATGATGAGGGTTTCGGCGAGCCGCCCGATTTGCTGGGGCCGGTCGCCGGCCAACGTGCCAACGGTGCTGCCTTCGCGGGGGCCGAAGGTGAAGTTGGGCAGTAATCCCACGGGATTCAGGCTCAGACCGCCGTCGCTGCCGCTGTCGATGAGGGCAATGAAGGTGCGGTCGGCGAGCCGGATGGAGATCAGCGGAGTTTTATTGGCGTTGCTGAACGGCACGGAGAGCCCCGGGACCAACGCTTCGCTGCGATTGGGGGTGAGCACGACGCGGTTGCGCGGGTAATCGAGGGTGAGTCGGGTCTCGCGAAACAGCGGGAAGCCGAGGACCCCGTCGATCTTGACGCCCAAGTGGGCGGAAAGCGCGGCGCAGTCGTAGATCCGCGCCGCGATGCGTTCGAATCGGGCGCCGCCGAGCTCCAGCTCGCGAATTGTGACCGGTTGCAGCGAAACCGGAATACCGTCGGCGCTGAAAACGGTGACGGGCGCCGCTGGGGCTGCGAGGTCGTCTTTGACGCCGTATCGCTTGGCAAATTCCGGCGTCACCAACGTGGTGTTGGCTCCGGTATCGACGAGGAAACGCCAAGGGCCGCCGCGATCCCATTTGCCCTCCACGACGAGATACGTGCCCAGGCGCTGGGCGGGTAAAATCACTAAAGGTGAATCAAGGGTGGTGCGGCCCGGCCGCGGCGCTTCGCGCCGAAACGTCGAGCAGCCGCCGAGCAGCGCGCCGCCAAGACCGGCGAGGGCGAGGGCGATGAGGCGGCGTCGGTTCATTTCGCGGGCTTGGGCAAGGCGAGGCTCAGGCTGAACGCTCCGATGGCGAACACGGCGGCCGCGAGAAAAACGCTGCGTGAGCCGTAAAGCCAGAAGGCCGCGCCGGCGACGACGGGCGTGATCGCGCGGGCCAGCGAGCCGAGCGAGCGGAAGATCCCGAGCACGCGGCCTTGCTCATGCGGACCGCAGTAAAGCGAGATGAGCCCGGTGCTGGCGGGATTGACGAGACCGGAGCCGGCGGCGAGGAGCGCGAGACCGGCGTAGAGCAACCAAGGCTGCAGCGCGAAACCGACGGCGAGCAGCCCCACGGCCGAACAGACGAGCCCGGCGCTCAGGACGCGGGTTTCTTCGACGCGCGCGAGCAGTTTGCGGACGATAAACCCCTGGGTGACGATGGAGCAGACGCCGAGGAAACCGAGTAGGTAGCCGTTTTCCCTCGCGGTGTAGCCGAAGCGTTCGGCGGCGAGAAACGTGAGCGAGGCCTCCATCGCGACGAAGGCGAGGGCGTAGACGAAGGCCACGAGGTTGACGCGACGGATGCCGGGATCGGCGAGGCCGAAGATGGCGGTGACGGGGTTGCGGATGCGCGGATCGCGGGCCTCGGCGCGCACTGCGGGCGTGAGGGTTTCGTTGAAGCGGCGATGAATCCAGACAAGGTTCACCAAGCACAGAACGAAGGCAAAGAGGGCGGGAACCGAAAACGGATTAATGCCGAAACGCGCGAGCTCAGGGTTGGCGGTGAGTAGGTTGAGCTGGGCGGTCAGGGCGCCGAGCATGGGGCCGGTCACGAGACCGAGACCGAACGCCGCCCCGACGATGCCCATGGCTTTGGCGCGCTCCTGCCGGGTGGTCACGTCGGCAACGGCGGCGGTGGCAACGGAGAGGTTGCCGCTAAACGCACCGCTGACGATGCGTGAGATCAGAAACACCCAGAACGAACCGCTGACGAACCAGAGCAAATAGCCGAGCGCGGTGCCGGTGACCGTGAGGAGGAGCACGGGCCGACGCCCCCGTTTGTCCGAAATGGCGCCCCAAAACGGGGCGAAAATAAATTGGAGAATCGAGAAAAACGAACTGAGCACGCCGCCGAAAAGGACGGCGGCGAAGGCATTGTCGCGACCGAGGCTCGCGGCCAAGGCGTCGGTCTGAGCGAGGAGCCAGCCGAGAGCGCCGGTGCGACCGTCGGTCGAGAGGTAGTGGCCGAGCAGCTCGGGGCCGAGGGGGAAGATGATCGAGAAACCGATCAGATCGATGTAGAGCGTGAGGAAAATGACGCCGAGGGAGAGCGCGCGCTTGGGGGCGGCGGACGGAGCGGCGGGACTGGCGGGAGCGGGAGACACGGCGAGCGGAGGTGAACGAAGCCGAAAGAATTACGGGCCGAAGGCGGGGCGCAAGGGGAAGTTCCCGGAGCTCTCACCCGACCTGATTTTTGGTAAGCCTAAATCGGGAACGCGAGAGCAAGTCGGGTTTTTTTGGCTAGGCCGACGCCGACCAAATCGTAACCGCGGCGGAGGTGGCGTTCGAGCTCGGGCGCGGGCAAGGCGGCGAGATCGCTGACTTTTAACCACATCCGTTTCGCGCAGTAGGGGGCTTGGGTAACACCGTCGATCTCGGTGAGCGCATCGAAGTCGGCCGGATCGCATTTGAAGACGACGGAGTCGGCGAGTTCGGCGTCGAGGGCGATGATGAGAAACATTTTGCCTGCGACTTTGAAGACTAGGGACGTTGGTATCAGCCAGCGGGCTTAGCGGGTCGGCAAAGCGGGCACGAAGACGGCGGCGACGGGAGCCGGGACGGCGACGAGAGGGCCGTTGGGCGTGAGGCGGCCGGATTTGGGGTCGACGCGGAAGACGGCGACGGTACTCGAGTCTTGGTTTTCGGCGAGGAGCCAGGTGCCGGTGGGATCGAGGGCGAAGTGGCGCGGGGTCTGGCCCAGGGTGGAGACGTTTTCGAGGTAGGTGAGTTGGCCGGTTTTTTCGTCGATGGTGTAAACGACGAGGGTGTTGGCGCCGCGGTTGGAGCCGTAGAGAAATTTGCCGTTCGGGTGGACTTGAACCTCAGCGGTGCTGGTGCCTTTGGGGACGGCTTCGCCGGGTGGGAGGGTGGAGACCGTCTGGATCGAGGTGAGGGTGCCGGCGGCGGATTCGTAGGTGAAGGCGGTCATCGTGCAGAGCAGTTCGTTGATGACGTAGACAAATTTGCCCGTGGGATGAAAGGTGAGGTGGCGGGGGCCGGAGCCAGGCGGAAGGTGGGTGCCGGGGGTGACGGACATGGGCGGGACGCCCATGCCACTTTGCGATCCCACGGGCGGGACGCCCGTGCCACTTTGAATCAGGGTCAGTTGGGCGGTGGCAGGGGCGACGCGGTAGCCGACCACGCGGTCGATGCCGAGGTCGGGGGCGAAGGCGAAGCGGTGGTCGGGGGCGAAGTAGATGCCGTGGGCATGCGGGGCTTTTTGGCGGCCGGGGTTTACGCTGGCGCCGGTGTGCTTGACGACGGAGCTGAGGGCGCCGAGGCGGCCGTCGGGTTGGAGGGAGATGGCCGAGACGCTGCCGCCGCTGTAGTTGGCGACAAGGAGGGTTTGACCGGTGGCGTCGACGGCGAGGTGGCAAGGGCCGGGGCCACCGGGGGTTTGTTGATTGAGGAGCGTGAGCGCGCCGGTGGCCGGGTTAATGGCGTAGGCGCTGAGACCAGTGGTGGGCGTGCGCTTGGGGTCGCTGCTTTCGTCGAGGGCGTAGAGGAATTTACCGTTGGGGTGGAGGGCGAGAAAGGCGGGGTCTTTGGCGGGCGCGGCGAGTTCGGCGGGCGAGAGGCGACCGGTGATGAGGTCGAGACGGGAGCGGTAGATGCCTTGGCTTTCGGTTTTCGCGTTGGTGTAGGTGCCGAAGTAAACGTGGTAGGCTTGGGGCGAGGCGGGGGCAGGGGCTGCTTGAAGCGGGGAAAGCATGGGAAGGAGGAGGGCGAGGGTGGGCGCGAGGCGAAGGGACATGGGAGGATTTGGGGGTAGGAGAGGTTTAACCACGAAACACACGAATTATATCAATCGCCCGAAAGATTCAGACTGTGATTTGCTGGGTAGCCGCGAGCGCCAGCGAGTGGTGATTCGTCCACTCGCTGGCGCTCGCGGCGACCGAAAAGTCCAGAGTTCAAAGGATGCTGGTATTACACGAAAGTCGGAGGTGGGATCTCGGAGCGGTGGCCCACGGAACACACGGAAGACGCGGAAGGGCGAGGGGCGGGGGGGGGGCGCGAGCGCTTCGCGGGTGAGGATTTGAGCTGGATTGCCGCGCCGCTCCGCGGCTCGCAATGACAAATGGGCGCGGCGTGGGAGGACGGGTCGGAGACCCTGCCCTACTTTTTTACCAGCTGAGTTCGAGGATGCGGCCGGGGGTGAGGGGGCGGCCGCTCTTCGTGCCGTGGTGGCGGGTGTAGTCGAGGATGTAGAGTTTCTGGCCGACTTGGAGAAAATCGATGGGGCGGGAAAGCGGATAAAGTAAGGTTTCCATCCTCGCTTCGAAGACCCCGGCAGCGTTGCGGCGGAGGTCCACGGTGAGGAGGTCGTAGCCGTATTCGCCGTGATCGAGAAAATTTCCAAAACGGCCCATAATGAATTTCCCGCGCTGCGCGGCAGGCCAGTCGGGGCCGCAGAAGATCATGCCGGCGGGTGAAGAGTGCGCGTCGAACGAGGCGATGGGTTTTTCGGGCGAGCCGCCGGCGGCGGGGCCGAAGTTGCGGATCGCGGGGGTGATCACGAGGCCGGGCGGCGCGGGCGGGGTGTAGGGATAGGGGCGGTCGGTGGCGGGGGCTTCGCCGTATTGATAGGGAAAGCCGTAGTGTTTGCCGCGTTCGACGAAATCGAGTTCTTCCGGGACGTGGGCATCGGGGCCGTTGCTGGCGCTGAAGAGTTCGCCGCGGGCGTTCCAGGCAAAACTCCAGGCGTTGCGGATGCCTCGGGCGAAGACGTCGACGGTGGGGTTTTCCGAACGGGGATCCACGCGCCAGATGGCGGCGGTAATCTCGGTCTCGGCGCCTTTCCAATAAATCGCAGACTTGCCGGCGACGCCGCCGTCGGTCTCGCCGCCGTCGGTGCGGGAGCCGCTGGTGATGTAAAGAAAGCCGTCGGGGCCCTCGGCGATATGGCCGACGCCGTGGTTGTAGTAATTATTGCCCCAAGGATAGGAGGTTTGGAGCCAAGGTTTCGGCAGAGGAATCGGGCCGGCGGTGGCGTCGAGCGGGGCGGTGCGGTAAATGACGACGCGGTTGAGGTGGTAGGGTTCGGCGGGGGCTTGGCGGTTGGTGACGACGTAGAGCCGGCGGGCGGAATCGATGGTGAGACCGAGGGCGGCGATTTTGCCGGCGGCGATGTCGGTGTAGGCCTCCGAGGCGAGGAGCTTGGTCACGACGCCGGTCGAGAGCGTGACGCGATAGAGATCGCCGCGCTCGTGGAGGACGATGAGCCAGTCGGCGCCGGGCACGGTGGCGAGGCGGAGGCCGTTGACGGGGAGGCGGGCGATCTCGCGCAAAGCGAAGCCGGCGGGGGCGGCCGGGAGCGCGGCATACGGGTCGTCGCGGACCGGTTTGGCGGAGACTTTGGCGCGCTCGGCGGCGACCTCGTTGGGGGTGACGGGTTCGCCTTGGTTGTCCCAGGAATTGCGGACGTAGGTGAGGATGGCGGCGACCTGGTCGTCGTTGAGGCTGAGTTGGCCGGGCATGACGTTGTTGTAGTCGACACCGTTAACCTTGATCGGGCCGGAAAGCCCTTGGAGGACGATGCGGATGCTGCGCTCCTTGTCCGCCATGAGGTAGTCGGAATGCGCGAGCGGCGGGAATATTCCGGCGATACCCTCGCCGGCGGCGTTGTGACAGACGGCGCAATTGAGTTGGTAAAGGGCGGCGCCATCGAGCGGCGTGGCGGGAGAAGCGGCGGTGAGAAGCGTCGGCAGGGAAAAGACGAACGCGGCGAAGAAACCGGGGAAACGCATGGAAGGGAGAAAGAGAGAACCGGGGGTGGGGGCGGGCAAATCATTTTCCTCGGGGGACGTGCGGTCATTGTTGGGCAACGGGAAAAACCAAGAGCAGGCGGCGGAATTTTTAACCACGAATGGCTTCGCTACCGCTGCACCCTACGATTGAGTTTCGAATCATCGCCCACCCGGCTGGTTTTTGGGCCGGCTCATCGCCGACGTAGTTCCCCTTCGGGGCTGGCCAGGCTCCCGACGCGACGGGGGCGTCGCGGCTCCAATGAGGCGATTTCAAGACAAAAGACCCCGGTGAAGGCGGGCGGGGGGCGGCCGCACAATGGGCTTCGCTTGGGGCGGAAAGTTTTTCCTAATGGCGGGCTTGGGTGGCCGCCGCCCGTTTTTCAAACGCACATGTCACGACTCAATTTCAAATTGGAAAAGGAAGCGATGGGCTCGAAGGCGCGCGCCGGCTCGTTTACGACGCTGCACGGCGAGGTGCAGACGCCGGTGTTTATGCCGGTGGGCACGCAGGCGACGGTGAAAGGGCAGACCGTCGAGACCCTCAAAGCGACGGGGGCGCGCGTGCTGTTGGCGAATACTTACCACTTGCTGCTGCGGCCGGGTCCGGAGGTGTTTAAGAAATTCGGCGGGATTCACCGCTTCATGAATTGGGATGGCCCGGTACTGACGGACTCGGGCGGGTTTCAGATTTTTTCGCTGCCGGGCGAGCGCGCGATGAACGAGGAAGGCGCGCGGTTTAAGAGTTACGTCGACGGCACGCACTACATGCTCTCGCCGGAGTCGAGCGTGGCGATGCAGCGGGCGATCGGGAGCGATATCAACATGGTGCTCGACCAGTGCATCCCCTCGACGGCGCCCTACGAACAGGCGGAGGCGGCGATGCACCTGACGCACCGGTGGGCGGTGCGCTCGTTGGCGGCGCGCGGCGATGGACCGCAGGCGATGTTTGGGATCGTGCAGGGGGCGTGTCACCACGACCTGCGCAAACAGAGCGCGGCGTATCTGACCCAGCTGCCGTTCGACGGGCTGGCGATTGGCGGACTGGCGGTGGGTGAGACGCATGCGGAGCGGTATGAGTTCACGGGGTTCGTGACGGATTTTCTGCCGAAGACGTTGCCGAGGTATTTGATGGGGGTGGGCACGCCGATCGATATTTTGGAGGCGGTGCACCGCGGCGTGGACATGTTCGACTGCATCATCCCGTCGCAGCTCGCGCAGCGCGGCACGGTGTTTTCCTCGCACGGCAAATTGCGGATGACGCGGGCGTGCTACAAATTTGATGAGGCGCCGCTCGACGCGAAGTGCGACTGTCATACGTGCAAAACTTTTTCGCGGGCGTATCTGCATCATCTAGTGAAGGCAGACGAGATGCTCGGCTGGTATTTGTTGGCGACGCACAATATGGCGTTTTACCACCGGCTGATGCGCGAGATCCGGGGGGCGATTCTGGGCGGGACGTTTGTAGAGTATTACGAACGACAACAGCCGGAGCTGGCGCGATCGGATGACGATAATCCCAGTGTGCCGCAGAAACGGCAGAAGCCGGCGACGCTGCCAAAGCTCGGTGACTACGACATCGTGAAATCGGCGGAGGGCTTCGCGAGCATCCGCCAAATCAGCTCGGGCGAAGTGATGCACTCGGTGAACCGGCCGAGCGATGAGGCGGAGCGCGTTTATGTGCAGCAGTCGGGGTTGGCGCAGCGGTTTCTACGGCGGGCGCCGGTCGCGGGCGCGGAGCCGGCGGAGGAGGAGCTGGTGATTTGGGATGTGGGGCTGGGCGCGGCGTCGAACGCGATGGCGGCGCTGCACTGCTTCGAAAAAGTGCTGGCGGAAGTCGGCGTGGAGGGCGTGCGCACGGTGCGCGTGGTGAGTTTCGAAATCGATCTCGATCCGTTAAAACTCGCGGCGAAGCACGCGGCGTTTTTTCCGCACCTGCGCCACGGCGCGCCGTATGCCCTGCTGGAGAACGGGCGCTGGTCGCATGGCAGCGGGACGTTTGAATGGGAGCTGCACCACGGGGATTTTTTGGAGAAGTTCGCGGCCACGCCGGTACCGGAGGTAATTTTCTACGATCCGTTTTCGGCGAAGACGGATTCGGCGCTGTGGGTGCCGGAGGTGTTTGCGCGGGTGCGGGCCCATTGTGGGGAGAAGGCGGCGGAGCTGTTCACGTATTCCTCGGCGACGGCGGTGCGGGTGGCGCTGCTGTCGGCGGGATTTTATGTGGGCGACGGCGTGAGTACGGGGCCGCGGGCGGCGACGACGGTGGCGGCGACCGAGTGGTCGCGGGCGAAGGGCGAGGGGCTGGGGGCGATGGGAGGGAAGTTGCTCGGCGAGGAGTGGCTGACGCGCTGGCGGCGGAGCGATGCGAAGTTCCCGGCGTCGCTGGCGGTGGAGGCGCGGGCGGAGTTTGAGCGACGGATCGAAGGGCATCCGCAATTTGGGCGGGCGTAGAGCTTATCTAAATAACCTCCCGGAGGGCGCGAGCTGGCTCGCGCCGGATCGGTCTCGGAGAGGCGGCGACCGAGGTCGCGCCCTACGAACGAACCGGGAGGCTTTTGGAGAGGCGGCGACCCAGGTCGCGCCCTGCAAGCGAAACTCGGAGGGCGGGTCGGAGACCCTACTTTTAGTTTTTGCGGGTTGAGACCTCGATCACGTCGTGGGGGGCGGCTTCTTTTTGGCCGGCGGGGCTCACGCGGATGTAGCGGGCTTTTTCGCGGAGCGCCGGGAGGGTCGCGGCGCCGAGGTAGCCCATGCCGCTTTGGATGCCGCCGATGAGGTTGTCGATGGCGTCGTCGAGGGAGCCGCTGACTTCCTTGAGGGCTTCGATGCCTTCGGCGGTGGCTTTGCGCGCGGTGTCGTTTTTGTCGTGGCCGTAGCGGGCGGCGCTGCCGGCTTTCATCGCGGCGAGACTGCCCATACCGCGGTATTGTTTATAGAGTTTGCCGCTGATTTCCATGATCTCGCCGGGGGCTTCACGGCAACCGGCCAAGATACCGCCGCAGATGACGGCATCGGCGAGGGTGAGGGCTTTCACGATGTCGCCGGATTTGGTGATGCCGCCGTCGGCGAGGAGTTTGACGTTTTTCTTTTTCGCAGCGGTGCGGGCAACGTAGAGGGCGGTGAGTTGGGGGATGCCGACGCCGGCGACGATGCGCGTGGTGCAGATAGAGCCGGGGCCTTGGCCGATCTTGATGGCGTTGGCGCCGCAGTCGGCGAGGAACTCGGTGCCGGCGGCGCTGGTGACGTTGCCGGCGATGATGGTGAGATCGGGGAAGGCGGTGCGGACGAGTTTGACCATGTCGCCCACACCGGCGGTGTGGCCGTGGGCGGTGGAGACGGCGACGGCGTCGATGGATTCTTCGACGAGGGCGCCGACGTGGGAGAGGATTTTCTCGCGGTCGAGCGCGCCGCTCGGGAGGCGCACGGGGGCGAGGGCGGCGCCGACGACGAGGCGGAAGCTGGAGTCGCGGGCGGGCTTGCGGCGGGCTTTGGCCTCGGTGGTGATGCGCTCGACATCGGAGGCCGTGATGAGGCCCTTGAGGCGACCGTCGGGGCTGACGACGAGCATTTTGTTGATGCCGATGTTGGCGGTGAAGAAGCGGTCGGCAGCGGCGATGGGGTCTTTGGCGGCGGCAGCGGCGGTCTCGGTGATCAAGGCGGAGCGGGGCGTCATGACCTCGGAGACGCGTTTGGTGCGGTAGCGGTCTTTGACGACGTTGCCCGAGAGCAGGCCGGCGAGGCGGCCGGCGGCGTCGGCGACGGGGAACGTGGAGAAGGAAAAATTCTTGGCTTCGATCATCGCGAGGACGTCGCCGATGAGGAGCTCGGGGGTGACGGTGATAGGGTCTTGGATGAGGCCGTGGATGTGGCGTTTCACGCGGGCGACCTCTTTCACCTGCTCCTTCGACGGCATGTTGTAGTGGATGAGCCCGAGGCCGCCGTTGAGGGCCATGGCGATGGCCATGCGGGACTCGGTGACGGTGTCCATGTC